>OMSZ01000088.1 GCA_900313855.1 uncultured Eubacteriales bacterium | reverse complement strand
TCCTCGAAATAGTATATGTACATGGTCTATGTCGTGATTCCATTCCTCTAACGTGATGTTATAGGAAGGAGCTATCTTCTCAAATATCTCTTTGAGACGGTTTGAGATAGTATCGTTTATTACTTTGTTACGGTATTTTATGCACATGATAAGATGATAATGCAACATAAATACCGAATGATTATTATTGTCTAATCTCATAGTATTTATAACCTCTGAATAATATACGACTGATTATGTTATGACTATAATACTATAAGACACAAAAGTCAAGCAAACGCCGTGTTTATCGCAATTCATCCCTCCACCTATAGATGTGGGGGATTTCTTGCTCACGGCGTGTTAAAAGTATATCATAATAGATATGGTTTGTGAATAGTAACAAAACACAGAGACTTATCACTTTGTAAATGTTTATAATGACAAAAATACAAGGTTGATATATAATTATCTTGGTTCTTGGATTTGTATACGGAGAGGTGGAAAGGAGGAGTCTATCCACCAAATAATATTTAAAGGAGAGAATGTTGTACAGTCGGATGGTTTGAGTTACGCATCAGAGAAATATGATCAAAGCATAGTTGTTAATCCCAGAACGAAAGAACGTGGCAAAACTGTAGAACGAATACGAGATCTTAAGATGTTGTACAAAGATACTGCATGCCTGCGTTTTCTTGGGATTGAAGGTCAGAATTATATTGATTATGGTAGTGCGGTAAGTGCTGCTGAGTACGATATTATGGAGTACCGTAAGCAGATGAAGAGGATTAAGACTTCTCTAGGTAATGGTGATGATAAACTGACAAAGTCGGAATTACTTTCGGGTATGAGTAAGGATGCCCGGCTCACACCTGTTTATACCATATGGTTTTATTATGGGACGGAACCATATGATGGACCGAGATCTTTATCAGATATGATGAGGTATTCTGATGATGACATATTCCGTCAGTATTTCTCTGATTACAAGATTAATGTTATATGCTTGAATGAGATAGAGGACATGAATGTATTTCATACGGAGCTAAGGCAGCTGTTAAAGCTTATGAAATGTAAGGATGACGCAAAAGGTATCAAGGACTTGTTAGAACATGATTCGGATTATGATAGTGTCGATGAGGATACTCTGCATACACTGTCAATAACATTGAATCGTCCGGAGCTTTGGGAGAAAAGAGCTCTTTATCAAGGAAAAGAAGGAGAGGTGAGATATAATATGTCATCAGGAATAGATCAGATTGAGGAAGAGGCAAGACAGGAAGGGATACAAAAAGGAGAGAATCTTCTTGCAGCACTAATTAACAAACTTCTATCCTTGGGTAAGAATGAAGATGCGCTCAAGGTTACAACTGATGCGGAATACGGGGAGAGCTTATATATTCAATATGGATTAAAGAAGACCATATAAGTATATACTGATGAAATAACTACAACATTTATTATTAATAAAAATGATAGGAAACCATGTATCTTGAGTTCATAAAGAACATCGTACATGGTTTTTTATTACTCTTAAAAATGATGTTTTAATGTAAAAGCCGCTTGCATACACGATCTCAAAGGAGGTTGATAATTCACTCATTTCTTGTTAAAATGAAGAATATTGTTAATGCGAGAATAATAAACTGAATTGTTATATGTTATTATACGAAAGAGGATGCTGCTGTTTTTGAGAATGCAGCATTTACATTAGAGGTTATGAAATGAATGAGATAGTTAATGTAGTAAGACAATTGTTTTTGGGAAAGCGTGTCATTGAAGAAAAAGTAAAGTATCTTGCTATATCCATATTGATATGCTCGGTTCATCTGGTTTATATGATTGTATTTTACATGCTCAGAGTGAAACCTATGTTCATGTATAACATAGGGGCGGCTGTGTTCTACATGATTATTTCCGTGCTGATAGCGCTCGAAAAGAAACAGCCGATCATATATATTCTGACGTTTGTTGAGATAATGTTTCATTCGGTGCTTGCGACTGTAATGGTCGGATGGAACTGTGGATTTATGCTTTATACGATTTCTATGATCCCACTTGCTTTTTATGTTTGTTATACGATACCGTATATTAAAAGGGGACCGAAGATTCCTACGATCGTAACGGTGGTCGTGTTTGCTTCATATTTCTACGCGATGATACGGACAAACAATGAGTCGCCGATCCTTGATGTGACATTTACCGAAAAGGATGCGCTTTATCTGTATTATTTCAATACATTTCTTACATTTGCATATATATGGACGATCTCAACACTATTTACATTAGAGGTTACTTACATGCAGCGTACGTTAGAGTCGGAGAACACCGATCTTGAGAAACTTGCAAACTTCGACCCGCTGACAAAGCTGATGAACAGAAGAAGTCTCAATAACCATCTTAAGGAGGCACTTGAGAACGCTATGAGTACCGGCGAGGTGTTCAGCCTTATTATGACGGATATAGATGATTTCAAGGCGGTAAATGATACATACGGGCATGAGGCCGGTGATGAGATTTTGGTAAACATATCGAGGATTCTTATCAATAATGTCAGAGAAACTGATTATGTGTGCCGTTGGGGCGGAGAGGAAATGCTGCTGCTTATCAAGGCAGAGAAGGATGTTGCCTGCCATGTTGCAGAGAGGATCCGTGAAGATGTTGAGAAGACAAGAGTGACGGTAAATGGTCATAACATTGGTGTGACCATGACTCTTGGAGTATCAAGCTATAAGCCTGGGGACAATATCCGTTCAATGGTTCAGAAAGCTGATATATGCCTCTATGAAGGTAAGAATTCCGGAAAGAATAAGGTTGTGAAGAATTAGAAGCGCTTTATCAGTGTGGAGGAACATAATCGAATATTAGTGAGAAGTCGCTTTCTAAATTAGAAGGTGGCTTTTGTATAATATCAATATACATATTTAATATAATGATCTTGAAAGGATTGGTTATGAAGTATGATTTTGATACGCCGCTAGACAGGCGTAATACTGATTCATATAAATGGAAGGTCAAAGAAGGTGAGCTTCCGATGTGGGTGGCGGATATGGATTTTGTGGCTGCGCCTGAAATAATAGAGGCAATGAGCTGCCGACTTGATCAGGGCGTGTTTGGCTATGGTACTATTCCGGAAAAATGGCATAAGGCTTATATGAAATGGTGGAGAAAGAGGCATCATTTTGAAATTGAGAAGAGATGGCTTATATTCTGTACAGGAGTTGTGCCTGCAATATCGACTTGTGTGAGAAGGCTGACGGCACCGAATGAGAATGTCCTTGTACAGACTCCGGTATATAACATCTTCTTTAATTCGATCCGTAATAACGGAAGGAATATACTTACTTCTCCGCTAGTGCTTCGAAAGGTAAAAACGGATGGAGACGATGAAATACTTGAATACGAGATGGATTTCGATGACCTTGAAAAAAAACTGGCGGATCCTCAGACAACCCTGATGCTTCTTTGTAATCCGCAGAATCCTTCGGGCCGTATATGGACTAAAGATGAGCTTGCAAAGGTTGGAGAGCTTTGTGCAAAATACAATGTTACAGTGCTTTCGGATGAGATACATTGTGATATCACAGAGCCCGGAACGGAGTATGTTCCTTTTGCATCCGTATCAGATGTGTGCAGGGATAACAGTGTGACCTGCATATCGGCTTCTAAGGCGTTTAATCTGGCGGGACTGCAAAGCGCGGCAGTGATGATTCCTGATAATAACCTTAGGCACAAGGTCTGGCGGGCGCTTAACACCGATGAGGTTGCGGAGCCGAATTCGTTTGCGATAACCTCGACTGTGGCGGCGTTTGAACAGGGTGGTGCGTGGCTTGACGAACTGAGAAGGTATATTTCCGATAACAGGCGATTGGTCAAGGATTATATAGAAAGAAACATTCCCGATCTTAAAATGATCAAGGGAGACGCAACTTATCTTCTGTGGTTGGATGCAAGGAGAATAGTTGAGAAAGCAAAGGCAGATAAGGCAGTGGAAAAGCAGGCGAATGGTGCGTCGGCGGATGGTGAGTTTGCAGATACAGAGTTTACGGGTATAGCAGGAATTACCGGAAAGCCGCGATCACTTGCTGCTTTTATCAGAGAAAAAACGGGATTATATCTTTCAGACGGGAAAGAGTACGGCGCAGAAGGCTTTCTTAGAATGAATATAGCTTGTCCGCAGTCGTATGTTAAGGATGGACTTGAAAGACTTAAGAGAGGGATTTCGCAGTTTTAAGAATAAAGAAGGAGATTGAATAATGATCAAAGCAGACAATTTATCAATGGTCTACGGGAAGGATTTTAAGGCGGTTAATAATCTGTCCTTTGAGATAAAGGCCGGTGAGATAGTTGGATTTGCAGGACCGAACGGTGCTGGCAAAACAACAGTTATCAAGATGCTTACGGGAATACTTAAGCCAACGGAGGGTAAAGCTACCATTAACGGTTTCGATATCGTTAAGGAGCCTATTAAGGCTAAGGAGAGCTTTGCATACGTTGCCGATAATCCGGATATTTTATTACAGCTTACCGGTATAGAATATATCAATTATATTGCCAATCTGTATAAGGTGCCGCTCGATCAGAGAGAGGGCAGGATTCATGAGTTTGCGGAGCGTTTCGGAATCAAAGATTCCTTAGGACTTCCGATGCGTGAGTACTCACACGGAATGCGCCAGAAAACAATGGTCATAGCGGCGCTTATACATAATCCGCC
>OMSZ01000225.1 GCA_900313855.1 uncultured Eubacteriales bacterium | reverse complement strand
TGGTCTTGCTAATGTTGAAGTTATGCTGGGCATTCGTCCGATATATAATTTAGCAGACCTTATTTTCGATAATAAAGCAATTGAAGAGATAATAACCGAAGGACCTATGGGTATTGGTTTTATATCCGGAGGTTCGGGCGTTCAGGATCTCGTTAATCTAGATAAGGATAAACTCAAGAAACTCATTGCGAAATTGGTTAAGCTTGACAGTCTTTATGATATTGTAATAATTGATACAGGCGCAGGAATTGCCGATTCGGTAATAGAGTTTGTGTTAAGCTCGCCGGAGGTTTTGTTAGTTGTGACACCAGAAACGACATCTATAACAGATTCGTATTCTCTTCTTAAAGCAGTTAACAGGAAGAAAGAATTTGTCAGAGAGCAGAAATCCATCAGAGTTGTTACAAACAGAGTTTCAAGTAAAGATGAAGGTCAGGAGATATATGATAAGATAAGCATCGTTGTATCAAAGTTTTTGAACATACAGTTGGATTATCTTGGTTATATTCCAGATGATAAGCGAATAGTAAATGCGGTTATTGAACAGAAACCGATTTCTCTTACGGCTCCTGACAGTGAGCCGGCATTTCACATAAGAAATATATGTAACAGGCTCCTTAATCTGCCTGTTGACGAGGAAAAACCGGAAGGTATAGCAAAGGTATTGCTTAATTTTATCAAGAGCAAAAAGAAAAGTATGTAAGTGGGGTGTAGTATGGATAGTCGTATTACAATCGGAGACAAATTAGATCTCAAGAAAATTGAAAAACGTATATCGGCTGATCCGGACAGAGTTATTCCCGTATATGTCAGTCAGGTTCTTGATGAAGCGGATAACGGTGATGCTTTAGTGGCAATGCCGGTTTCCGAAGGGAAGGTTATACCACTTACGGTTGGCGATGAATATGATGTAACCTTTTACACAAAGTCAGGATTGCTTAACTGTAAAATGGTTGTAAGCGGTAGATATAAGAAGGACTATCTGTTTCTGCTTTCATTGAAACAGTTAACAGAGCTTAAGAAGATACAGAGACGGGAATATTTCAGATTGAACTGCAGATCTCCGTTAAAGTACAGGGTTTTAGATGAAGTAGAACGTTCGGAGATTGAAAAGGGACGTGAATATACCAAAGAACTGGCAGAAGAAGATTTTAAGAACGGGGTTATGTTAGACCTTTCCGGAGGAGGAATAAGATTTGTTTCCGGTTTCCATGAGGAAAAGGATTCTTTGATCCAGGTAAGGTTTGAATTTGTCTTAGATACGGACCCGGTAGTAGTATATGCATATGCTCATATACTGCGTTCGGAAAGAAGCGAGAACAATCCGGCTATTTATGATCAGAGGATCAAGTTTTTCAGAATGGATCGCAATATCAGGGAAATGATAATACGTTACATATTCGATACCCAGAGAAAAATGCGTGTTAAAGAAAGCGGAATGAAATAAATACATTTATTTTTGAATTAAATGTTACTATGCACTTATGTGCAGAGTGACTTTGGTATAATTAAATTAGTTATTATGCATGAGGTGAAAAAATGGCTGACGGCAGAATTACAAAACTAGTTATGATAGCCAGCTCAACAGGAGGCCCGAAAGCGTTACAGAGTGTAATTCCATATATTTCAAAACACATTCCTGCTCCGGTGGTAATTGTCCAGCATATGCCCAAAGGATTTACCGCTACTTTAGCCGGAAGATTGAATGATATGAGCGAAATCGGTGTTAGTGAAGTTGTGGATGGGGAATATTTAAAGAACGGTCATGTGTATCTTGCTGCAGGTGGAAAGCATTTGGAAATTGTACAAACTGTGCGTGGACAACTGCATTTTAAGGAGAATACATCTGATCCGGTCAACGGATTGAGACCCTGTGCCAATGTTACACTTAAAAGTCTTGTTCCTGTATCATTAGATTATATACTATGTGTTGTTCTTACCGGTATGGGGGCGGATGGATACCTCGGAATTAACGAGCTTAGGGGTAATCATAACACTTATACAATTGCACAGAACAAAGAAACCTGCGTTGTTTACGGTATGCCAAGAGCAATTGTAGACCACGGTATCGCTGACGCGGTACTGCCTTTAGATATTATTGGAAGAGAAATTAATAAAAAAATGGGGGTGCACTAGAATGGATTTAAGTCAATATCTGGAAATGTTTATTGATGAAACGAAAGAGCATTTACAAAACCTGAATGATCAGGTGCTGGTATTGGAGGCAGAGCCTGACAATATCGATACCATTAACGAGATTTTCCGTGCAGCACATTCCCTTAAGGGTATGGCCGGAACAATGGGATTTAAGCGTATGCAGCGTTTGACTCATGATATGGAGAATGTATTCTCTAAGATAAGAGAAGGGAAGATGAGCGTTACACCGGATCTGGTAGATGTTGTTTTCAAATGCTTAGATGCTATTGAAGAATATCTTGACTGCATTATCAATACCTCTGATGAAGGAGACAATGATAATGAAGACATTATAAGAATGCTTAATGCCTGCTTAGATGCTGACAGTTCTTCTCCTGCACCGGCGGCACCGGCTGTAAGTAGTGCGTCTGCTGACGATAAGGCTTCATCTGATGAAGCGTCTGCGCCTGCAGATTCTGCAGAGGATGCTAAGAAGAAGTTCTTACATATTGAGATTGCTGATTTTGAGAAGAATGCGATTACAGAAGCTAAAGCTAAGAATCTTAATGTATATGGAGCTACCGTATATATTGATGAAAACTGTATACTTAAGGCAGCAAGAGCATTTCTCGTATTTAAGGGTATAGAAGGTATCGGTGAGATCATTAAGTCTGTTCCGGGTGTTCAGGATATAGAGGATGAAAGATTTGATTTTGATTTTTCGATGTTGATTATATCAGAGAAGAGCTTAGAAGAGGTTAAGAAGGTTATTTCTGATGTATCTGAGATCAAAGAGGTGGTTATAGAGAATTACGAAGCTCCTTCTGATTCAGAGGTTGTCAGCTCGGTTAGAGAAGCGGATAATAAGCATGAGGATAAGAAGGATGATGGAAAGAAGGCATCTCCTGCTAAAGCTAATGCAAAGCCTGTTGCTAACCGTTCTGTACGTGTTGATATAGAAAAGCTGGATGTTCTTATGAACCTTGTAAGTGAGCTTATTATTGCTAAGAATGGTCTTGTTTCAGCCAGCAGTTCAAGTCAGGATGATAACAAGGCATCTATGCAGAGCTTTAATGAGCAGATTGAATACTTAGAGAGAGTTACAACTAATCTGCATGAGTCGGTTATGAAGGTGCGAATGGTTCCTATTGAGAGTGTTGTAAGCCGTTTCCCTAGAATGATCAGAGATCTTTCTAAGAAGCTTGGCAAAGAGATGGAGCTTATCATGACCGGTGAAGAGACAGAGCTTGACCGTACGGTTATTGATGAGATCGGTGATCCATTGATGCATATGCTGCGTAACTCAGCAGATCATGGTCTTGAATCTACAATAGATCGTCTTAAACTTGGTAAACCTCAGGTTGGTACCATTCAGCTTAATGCATATCAGGATGGTAATAATGTAACAATTGAAGTAATTGATGACGGTGCCGGAATTGATGTTGAGAAGGTTAAGGCTTCGGCTGTTAAAAAAGGACATATTACAGAGGAGCAGGCAGAAATGTTGTCTGAGAAGGAAGCAATTGATCTGTTATTCAGACCTGCATTCTCTACTGCAGAGAAGATTTCCGATGTATCAGGAAGAGGCGTTGGACTTGATGTAGTTAAGAATAAGATAGAGGGTCTTGGCGGTGATGTTGAGGTTAGCACTAAGCTTGGTGAGGGTACTAAATTTACTGTACGTCTTCCTCTTACACTTGCTATCATTCAGGCACTTATGGTTGAAGTCAGAGATGAAAAATATGCTATTCCTCTTAATTCGATCGTTACTATTGAAGATATTATGGTTAGTGACATTAAGTATGTTCAGCAGAAAGAGGTTATTAATCTTCGTGGAACCGTAATACCTATTGTAAGACTGGATGAGGTTTTGGATTGTCCTCCTAGAGAAGAAGAGCCTGAGAATCTGGTTGTAGTTATTGTTAAGAAGGGTGATAAGCAGACAGGTCTTGTTATCGATAATCTGTTAGGACAGCAGGAAATCGTTATCAAGCCGCTTGGTAAATATATCAATATACCTAAGATCATTAGTGGTGCAACTATATTAGGAGATGGTGGTGTTGCGCTTATCATTGATTCGAATTCATTAGTATAAGGGGGTAGATAGCATGGAAGAGAATGAAATCTTAGAAGAGCCGAAACAGTATATAGTGGTTAAGTTAGATCAGGAGCAGTATGGTATTGATATTTCATTTATCGATAACATCGTTCGTATGGAGAGGATTACAAGGGTGCCTAAGGTTCAGTCCTTTTTCCCGGGCGTGATTAATCTTCGTGGTGAGATCATACCGGTGATGAGCCTTCGTAACAGGTTTGGTCTTGCTGACAAGGAGTATACCAATGCTACAAGAATGATCATATTAAAGCCTGAAAATGGTGCCAAGATAGGAATTCTTGTAGATGAAGTTCGTGAGGTGGTAACTCTTGAGGAGGAGAATATTGAAAAAGCAACAAGAGATGAACAGGGTGTTAATCTTTTGGGCGTAGGTAAGTACAAGGATACTCTTATCTCATTACTTAATATTCAGGAGATTATTCAGGAATTAGATAATGCATAGGAGATTTATATGTTTGATGGTGGTTTGACTAGTGAAAAGCTTAATGTTCTAACCGAGATAGGTAATATCGGTGCAGGTAATGCAACAACATCATTATCGGTTCTTCTTCATAATGATCTAAGAATGGAGATGCCGGTTGTTAAGATATTGGAATTTGATGATATACCTGAGTTGGTGGGTGGAGCGGAAACAGTTGTTTCGGCAGTGATAACTCACTTTACCGGTGATGTTTCCGGTATGATATTATTTGTTTTAGAGCTTGAAGAATCAAAGAATCTTGCCGGTTCCATGCTTAATAAGAAGTATGATGAAGGCTTTACCAGTTTTGATCATATGGATAAGTCTGCGCTTAAGGAAGTCGGTAATATTCTTATGAGTTCATATTTGGCTTCTATCAGTACGTTAACTAATCTGGAGGTTCATACTGAACCACCTGCTATTTGTGTTGATATGGCCGGTTCGGTTTTGGATCTGCCGCTTATTGAGCTTGGACAGGTTGCTGATAATGCATTGGTCATTGATTCTAAGTTTATGGATAAGGATGAACCTATTGATGGTTTTCTTATGTTTGTTGCAGATGATGAATCATATAAGAAGATATTCACATCATTAGGACTTAGCTTTTAGTTTTTTGTTGGGTTTGGTGTTATAGGAAATGGCAGAATTAATTAAAGTTGGTATAGCTGATTGGAAGTTATGCAGTGCGCCGGATACTATTACAACTATCGGATTAGGATCGTGTGTCGGTGTTGTGATATATACAATGAGCGATTCATTTTGCGGTATGTTACACATAATGTTACCATCAAGTAAAGAAATCAAGAATAATACAAACAGAGCGAAATTTGCTGATACAGGTGTAACTGATATGGTCATGGCTCTTGAAAAAAGAGGTATGCGCCGTTCTGCTATGAAGGCTAAGATTGCGGGAGGCGCTAAGATGTTTCAGTTCTCTACTAAGTCGGAGCTTGGAACGGTTGGAGATCGTAATGTTGATTCTGTTAAAGCAAAGTTGAAGGAATATAATATCCCCATTATTTCGGAAGATTGTGGGGCGGATTTTGGAAGGACAATTAGCTTCAATATTGATACTAAGATGTTGATGGTTCGTTGTGCCGGAAGACCAGATAAGCAAATTTAGGAGTTTGATTTATGAAACTACAATATTTGAGAGCATTTATTGTGTTGTTGGCCGGTCTGATTGCATTGATCATTAATATGAAAACAGGCAGGGAAGTCACAATTTCCCTGCTAATTGTTTTAATTGTAATTGTTGTGTTTTATTTTATTGCCGAGCTCGTTGTTGAAATTTTACAGAAGGGCTTGGAAAAAGCAGCAGAAAAGGATCGCGAATTGGAAGAACAACGTAGAATGGAAGAAAGATCTGAGGCTCTAAAGGAGGAGAAAGAGTCTGAAGCTGCTGATGTAATGGAAGAAGAGTTCTAGCTTTACGATATAAATAACCGGTGTTATATGGGGTGTTATGATGGATGATACTAAGAGAGCTAAATTATGGGAAGATTATAATCGTACCAAAGATGATAAGCTGCGTGAGCAGATTATAATTGAATATGTTCCTTTAGTTAAGCTTGTTGCAGGAAGACTTAATATGTATCTGGGTTATACGGTTGAGTATGATGATCTTGTAAGCTATGGGGTTTTTGGTTTGATTGATGCTATTGATAAATTTGATTTTGATAAGAACATCAAGTTTGAAACCTATGCAAGTCTTCGTATACGCGGATCTATATTGGATCAGATCCGTAAGATGGACTGGATTCCAAGGTCTGTAAGACAGAAACAGAAGCAGTTAGATGCTGCGGTTACTGCTTTAGAAAAAGAAAAGGGTGTTAATGTTTCGGATCAGGATGTTGCGGATCGGTTAGGTATTACGCTTGAAGAATACAGGAATTGGGAAGGTCTTGCCAATATATCCAATATTGCATCATTAGATGAGTTCATGGAACAGGGGACAGATGGCGGCGTTAAGGAATTCCGCAACACTACATATATTGAACCTGAGGATTCAGTTGATAGTGAAGAAGTTAAAAAGATGATTATGGATGCTTTAGAGCTTCTTACTGAGAAGGAAAAAAAGGTTGTTTTATTATATTATTACGAGGATCTGACGCTTAAAGAGGTTGCCAAGGTGCTTGAAGTTTCAGAATCAAGAGTATCACAGCTGCATTCTAAGGCGCTTGAAAAGATGAAGAAGCATTTGGGCAAGTATTTCGAGCTTTTGATGGGATAATAAGATTGATAAGGGGGTTTACTATGAAGTATACTAATGCATTTTTTCAGTTGGATATCAGACCTGATGGTGTATACCTTCATTTATATCCGCCTGTTGATAACGGTAAACAGTTATCAGTACAGGAATTAGTTAATTATTTGGATGGCTGTGGTCTTAAGGATATTGATCTTAAGGTTATTAATAATGCAGTAGCAAACAACAATAAAGAAACAGATTTGTTGATCTCAAAGACGAAGATCGGAGAGATTCCCGAAAAGGCTGATGTTAGAATAAGCGATGATAAAATGATGGCAGTCATTCGTTTCTATCCACCATCAAAGAATGGAAAATACATGTCTGAGAGAGAAATACTTGGTGAGCTTGAAAGACTTAATATTGTCTATGGTATTAACGAAAAGATAATTGCCGCATATATGAAGGGCAGACAATTCTGCAGGGACATTCCCATTGCCAAAGGTAAGCCGGTAGTACCCGGTAAGGATGCGTATATTACCTATAATTTCAACACAAAACCAACTGCAGCACCAAAGCTTTTAGAGGATGGTAGTGTCGATTTCCATGATCTTTCACTTTTTGTTGGTGTAAAAAGTGGTGATCTGCTTGCGGAGCTTACTCCTGAGAAGCCGGGTGAGGAAGGAATGGATATATTTGGCAAACGGTTAATACCTTCACCTGTTAAGAAAAAGGTTCTCAAATTTGGCAAAAATATAAGATTGACGGAAGATAAACTAAAGATATATTCTGAGGTTGACGGAGATGTTAAGCTTGAGGGTGGTATGGTATTCGTATCCGATACCTATAATATCCCGACTGATGTTAATCCATCAACCGGAGACATTAATTATAACGGTAATGTTGTTATTGCGGGTAATGTTAATTCCGGATTTAAGGTTGAAGTATCCGGTGATATCGAGGTACAGGGAGTTGTTGAGGGCGCTACGATTATCGCAGGTGGCAACATTATACTAAAAAGAGGAATACAGGGAATGGGCAAGGGCGTACTGCAGGCCGGTAATGATATAGTTACCAAGTTCATAGAGAGCAGTACAGTTAAAGCCGGTAATGTTGTTAATACAGGTTCAAGTCTGCATTCTAATATTGAAGCCGGTGAAGAGGTTGTTGTGAGTGGAAGAAAAGGCTTTGTAATAGGTGGAAATGTTACGGCCGGTAAGAAGATAGAAGCGAGTGTATTTGGCAATAAGATGAATACGGTGACTGAGCTTCATGTGGGTGTTAAGCCGGAAGTAATGGACAGATATAAAGAGCTTACACAGTCAATTAATGAAAAACAAAGTCTGATGATAGAGCATAGGCAGACATTAGAGGCACTTAAGAAGAAAATGGCAAGTGGAGCTAAGCTGTTGCCTAACCAGCTGGTTATGGCCAAACAAGCCGGCGAGCAGATTAAGGTGTTATCTGATGAATTAGACAGAGATTCAGAGGAATATAT
>OMSZ01000353.1 GCA_900313855.1 uncultured Eubacteriales bacterium | reverse complement strand
TTCTTCCAAATTCCACAACCAGTGCTTCATCACCTGCCGGCATAAACTTCATATCCATAGTATCATCATCCTCCCTCTTTCAATCCGCTGCCGGGCTGCAAGTATGGTTAATTAACTCCTATGCCCTGTAAGGACTGTCAAGTATTACATTGCCTTATAAACAACAAGGGCGTTCCGGCCACAATAAAAGTGGTGTGGAACGCCCTTGTTCAAAAATAAAATAGGGAGCTGAAAATATTACAGCTCCCTTGCTATGTGACATATTATAATATCGAAAATTTTTAATGTCAACATCATTTTTAACTTTTATTTACATTTATATCAATTAATATACTTCTTGTCTTTTTGTTTACAGATTCGTATAACCCATCAAATCTTTTTCCTGTTCTTACCTTTGGTGTCTCTTCCTTATCCCACAATAATATTTTAAAAACCTTCCACAGTATCTTAAACTATCATTCACATTACGATTAAAAAAAACACATACGGTACCGGCCAATCTAGATTGGGGGAGGATCCAACCAATAAAATAATTAATGTCACGGAATATTATTATCATTTTGATTGAATTATAATTTAAACCGGCTTTCCCGTATGTGCCTTTACAAGCGTTAAATGCCTGTAAACTATATTAATTATCTGTTATAAAAGTGATGTTTCGTAATCATTCAAAGATTCGTATATCCCATAAGGTCAAGATCAACCTCTCTTGCACACGCTCTTCCCTCTGCAATGGCCCATACAACAAGCGATTGTCCTCTGTGCATATCACCTACGGCATATACCTTCTTCTTTGACGTAGCGAATCTGCCTGCGTCGGTTTTAACATTGGTACGTCCGTCAAGCTCTACGCCGAAATTATCTGTAACATACTTTTCACTTCCTAAAAATCCTGCAGCGATAAGAACAAGCTGACACGGAAGCTCCTGCTCAGAGCCCTCAACAGGTACCATATTCATTCGTCCGGTCTTCTTATCCTTCTCAGCCTTCAACGATATAATTATGACACTTTTTAAATTGCCCTTTGAATCCTTGACAAACTCCTTAACCGTTGTCTGGTATATTCTCGGATCATGACCGAATTTCCATATAGCCTCTTCCTGACCGTAATCCGTCTTGCAGACTCTCGACCATTCCGGCCATGGATTAGAGGCTGCTCTCTCATCCGGAGCCTTTGGCATCATCTCAAGCTGTGTTACGGATTTGGCACCTAACCTGATACTGGTTCCAACACAGTCGTTACCTGTATCTCCACCGCCGATAACTATTACATCCTTTCCTTCACAAAGCTTATAAGGTACCTTTTCGAATTTGCTGTCGAGCAATGTCTTTGTCACTTCAGACAGGAAATCAACAGCAAATCTTATTCCCTTTGCATCGCGTCCCGGTGCATTAATATCTCTAGGATTAGATGCGCCACATGCAAGGATTACGCTGTCATATTCTTTTAATAAATCCTTCGCGTCAATATCCTTACCAATATTAACTCCGGTCAAAAACTTGATCCCGGCCTCTTCCATAAGAGAGATTCGTCTGTCTATAACGCTTTTATCAAGCTTCATATTTGGAATACCGTATCTTAACAGTCCTCCGAGTCTGTCTTTTCTTTCATATACCGTAACTTCATGACCTCTGCGGTTAAGCAGCTGAGCAGCAGCAAGTCCTGATGGACCACTTCCAACAACAGCAACTCTTTTTCCTGTTCTTACCTTTGGTGTCTCCTCCTTAACAAGATCATGTGAAAATGCATACTCAATAACCGCTCTCTCATTTTCCTTTGTAGATACTGCAGCCTGATGAAGCCCGCAGGTACAAGCGGCCTCACAAAGTGCAGGACATACCCTCGATGTAAACTCCGGAAAGCTGTGCGTTATTGAAAGTCTCTTATATGCCTCACCAAAATTGCCTCTATATACAAGATCATTTATCTCCGGTACTAGATTATGAAGCGGACAACCCGAAGCCATACCCGATATCATTACTCCCGCCTGACAGAAAGGAACTCCGCAATCCATACATCTTGCAGCCTGAAGACATTGCTCATGCTTAGGAAGCGCTCCATGAAACTCCTCAAAATTCTTTACACGATCCTTCTGCGCAACGACCGGACCGTCCATTCTCTCATATTCCATAAAACCTGTTGCTTTTCCCATGATAATATCCTCCTTATCCCACAAGCTCCGTAAACGCTTCAATCTGTGCCTGCTCTCTATCCATTCCCTGCTCCTCATTACGAGCCGTGAGTCTTAACATTTCCTTGTAGTCAGTAGGTATGATCTTCTTGAATCTTCCGATGTATTCATCAAAATTATCAAGTATCATCTGTCCCTTCTTAGAGCCGGTATATTTAACATGATTCTCGATCATCTTCTTAAGCTCTTCCTTGTCATTCTTAAGCTCTACCTTCTCCATATTGACTAATTGCTTGTTAAGATTTTTATAAAGAGTATTATCTTCATCAAGTACATAAGCAACACCGCCGCTCATTCCGGCAGCAAAGTTCTTACCGGTAGGTCCTAATATTACCGCATGACCACCTGTCATATATTCGCAGCCATGTTCGCCGACACCCTCGACAACAGCAGTAACACCGGAATTACGGATACAGAATCTCTCACCAGCCATGCCGGCTATATAAGCTTCACCGGAGGTCGCGCCGTAAAGTGCCACATTACCGATTATTATATTCTCACTAGGATCATAATTGGCATCCTCAGGTGCATGAACTATAAGCTTTCCACCTGACAAACCTTTACCGAAATAGTCATTGCTGTCTCCTGTAAGCTTTAATGTAAGTCCCTTCGGAATAAATGCGCCAAAGCTCTGCCCGCCTGATCCCTTGCAGTTGATCTCGATCGTATCATCTAAAAGTCCCTCTGCATTGTGTCTTGTGATCTCTGCACCAAGTAAGGTTCCGAAGGTTCTGTCTATATTGGTAAGCTCTATATCAACACTGCTCTTCTTTCCCTTGGTGATAGATTCTTTTATTGCCTTGTCCTTGAGTAACACCATCTCATCCTTGGTATTCTCAAGCTTGAAATCATATGCAAGGTCTGCATGGAAGGTCTGAAGCTTTCTGTCATATTCTGATGTATCCACAAGAATTTGACCAAGGTTAATTTTGGTCTGCTTAGCATCAAGACCGTCCTTAACCTTTAACAGATCGGTTCTACCCACCATCTCATCTATTGTCTTAACTCCAAGACGCGCCATATACTCCCTTAACTGTCTTGCGATAAATATCATAAAGTTCTCGACATACTCCGGCTTTCCTGCAAATCTCTTTCTAAGCTCAGGATTCTGTGTTGCAACACCTACAGGACATGTATCCTTGTTACAAACTCTCATCATCACACATCCGAGTGTTACAAGCGGAGCAGTAGCAAAACCGAATTCCTCCGCACCGAGTAATGCAGCTATCGCAACATCTCTTCCACTCATAAGCTTTCCGTCTGTCTCTATTACAACCTGATTTCTTAAACCGTTTGAAAGTAAAGTCTGATGTGTTTCTGCAAGTCCAAGCTCCCATGGAAGACCTGCATTATGTATAGAGCTTAAAGGTGCAGCACCCGTTCCTCCGTCGTATCCGGATACGAGAATAACCTGTGCACCAGCCTTTGCAACACCTGCGGCAACTGTTCCAACGCCTGCCTCAGAAACAAGCTTTACTGAAATACGTGCATTTTTATTCGCATTTTTCAGATCATATATAAGCTGCGCCAGATCCTAGATCGAGTATATATCATGGTGCGGCGGCGGTGAAATAAGGCTTACACCGGGAGTTGAATGTCTGGTCTTTGCAACCCATGGATACACCTTCTTGCCCGGAAGATGTCCGCCCTCACCGGGCTTTGCGCCCTGCGCCATCTTTATCTGAATCTCTTTTGCACTAACAAGATACTTGCTCGTTACACCGAATCGTCCGCTTGCAACCTGCTTAATAGCCGAGCTTCTGTCATGCTTTGTTCCGGCAGAGGCGATTCTCTCATCGCTTTCTCCACCTTCACCGCTGTTTGATTTTCCGTGTAAATGATTCATCGCGATCGCAAGTGTCTGATGCGCCTCCTCCGAAATAGAACCATAAGACATAGCACCGGTCTTGAAACGCTTAACTATCTCTTCTTCACTTTCTACCTCTTCTATAGGTACACCATTAGCCGGATAATTGAAATCCATAAGACTTCTCAAATATCCTGTCTGCTCTGCATCAACCATCTTTGTGTATTCTACGAATTT
>OMSZ01000084.1 GCA_900313855.1 uncultured Eubacteriales bacterium | reverse complement strand
TAAATCTGATTTTCCGAAAGCTCGACCGGCTGCTCCTTCACCTCTTTATTAGTCCCACATCCTGTAAGACAACTAAAGAGCACTAAAACAAACATTATTAAACTGTATCTGATTTTCACCTTATATCTCATACTATCATCCATCCCTGTCACATCACATACTTAAGCGGTATCCTTACCGTAAAGGTTGTTCCTTCACCGGGAACCGAATATAACTTTATGGCACCCTTATGCATAAGGATAGCATTTCGCGTGATCGCAAGACCGAGTCCCGTTCCTCCGGTGTCCCTGCTCCTTGCCTTGTCAACCCTGTAGAATCTTTCAAACACCTGGGACTGACTATCCTCAGGAATACCGACTCCCGTATCCTGTACCTTGACATAGAAGAACTTGTGATCCGCATTAAGCGAAACATATACGCTTCCACCGTCATTATTATATTTGACTGCATTCTCTATCAGATTTGAAAATGCAAGCGTAAGCTTGACCTCATCAATCTCACCAATAACCTCACGAAAGCTTTCAAAAACAACCTCGATATTGCGCTTGGCAGCGATAGGCTTGATACGTTTTAACAAAAGCTCCAACAGTGCATTGATATTGACCGGAGCGATATTAAGAGCAGAGGATTTCTTATCCATTTTAACTAAAGTCAAAAGATCATTTATTATCTTGCTCTCCCTGTCTATCTCTTCAACCATATCGGACATGAATTCGCGGTACATCTCTACAGGAACCTCTTCCTGCATCAGCAGCGAATCGGCAAGCACCTTCATAGAGGTGATCGGCGTCTTTAACTCATGTGACACATTCGATACAAACTCCTGTCTCGAATCCTCAAGCATCTGCATCTTATTAAGCAGTACATTAAATGAATCCGTCAATTCCGCATATTCCTGATACCTGCTTCCTCCGCTTAACGGTTCGATATGACCTTCACTCATTATCTTTATCTGTCTGTTAAGTCTTCCGACTCCTGATACTGTTATCCGTCCTAAAATGTAAGCAGCCATAATAGAAAGCATCATAAAGATAATAATGATAATATTCATCTGTCCGCTCATATATTCATTGGTATCTTCGATGTCCCGCAATGACACTGTAGCTATCATAATACCGTTAACTACCTTATCAGCGGTGGCAATAGGAATGATCACCTCAGCATAATCATCAACCATGCGCACGCTTTTATCAATCTCACCGCGCATGACCTTAACCGCTTCATCATAAACAATATAATTGTTCTGATCAATCGTGTATGTATCCTTAAGAATTTTGTAATTGGAATCGATCACAAGAATACGCCCCTCCCACACATTGGCAAGCTGGTCGATCTGAACGTTAAGATTACTCCTTAACGCATCCATTGTGAACTGATTGACAAGTATCTGGTTACCGAGAATGCTACACTGATTCTGAACTAATGTAAGCTTCTGCTTAACCATTCTGTCATTATAAGAATGCTGCAGAAGCATGCTGAAGGCTGACATCAACAGCATGCTAAGCAGCAAATAAGAACAAAAAACTATGAATCTAAGGCTCTTAAAGGGATTAGTAAAAAATCTATTTTTTAAAATAGTAACCAACTCCCCACTTAGTCTGAATATACTTAGGATCTCCCGGATTACTCTCGATCTTTTCTCTTAATCTTCTTACATGCACATCCACCGTACGTCCGTCACCTAAAGCATCGCTTCCCCAAACTGCTTTAAGAAGATCATCTCTTGAATACACCTTATTTGGATGCAGAAGAAGAAGTGTCAAAATGTTAAATTCCTTAGCTGTAAGATTAATATCCTGACCCGAGATTGAAACTCTCCTGCTATCAAGATCTATAGTCATATCACCCTCAACTATAGTTCTTACATCATCACTCTCAGGAGCCTTTTTATGATTTCTTCTGATTATAGCCTTGATTCTTGCCTTAACCTCTAATATATTAAACGGCTTGGTAATATAGTCATCCGCACCATATTCCAGACCCAGTATCTTGTCCATGTCATCGCCTTTTGCGGTAAGCATGATTATAGGCACATCTGAAAATTCACGTATAGCCTGACATACATCAAAGCCTGATAATCCCGGAAGCATAACATCGAGCAGTATGATATCAAAATCATTATTCTTCGCAAGCTCTAACGCCTCTTCACCATCATAAGCAGCAGTAACCTCCATTTCATCCTGCTCTAAAGAGAACTTGATTCCTTTAACAATCAGCTTTTCATCATCAACAACTAATACTTTCTTCATTTCAGATCTCCTCTATAATATCCTTAAGTTAAATACTGATACGATCTTTTATTTTATTAAATACACCTTCCTTGATGCCCTGAATGTTCATGATATCCTCTACAGATTGAAAGCCTCCATGCTCCTCTCTGTACTTTATGATATCTAACGCCTTAGCCTGTCCTATTCCCGGCAGTGTCATAAGAACATTAATTTCAGCGGTGTTGATATTAATAAGTCCGTCAGACCCTTTTGCGTCTGAATTATTATCCTCTGCCCTTTCCTCTTCAACAGTTCTTACCCATTCTTCCTCTTTGCCGGGAACGTAAATGGTCTGCCCGTCAACTAAGGGCTTTGCCTGATCTAACGCCTCAAAGGCTCCCTCTTTGGTAACTCCTCCTGCGGCCTCAAGCGCATCACATATCCTGCTGTTATCCGGCAGCTTATAAACACCCGGATCAACAACCTTTCCACATACAAAAACATATACACAGCCTAATGCCTGCTGCTCAATAGAATCAGTTTTATGATCATCCACCTGTAAAGTACTGTCACCTGAAGCAGCAGATCCATCCTTCTGCTTACCTGAATCCTCGGTATTGTGCACCTCTAAGTCATCTTTAATATCAGATGAAATCATATCCTGTTTACAGACATCAGCCTCGCTCTTTCCAGATGACGCCGCATACATAGTCCCACTGCCGTTACAGCCGGAAAGCAACCCTAAAAGAGTCAATAATACCAATGTGAAATATACTGTTTTCATTAAAATTCCTCCTAATCAAAAAATCAGGAGAAAAGACATGTAATACAATAAAAAAGGATATATCCATAATACCCAAAAATCCATAAAATGACAATATCTATTTTTATTATTTTTTTAAATATTTTTTTGATTAAAAACAAATAAACCTATGACAGCTACAATTATTCCTATAAGCTTAGTCCACGAAAACTGTACCTTTTCCACCCCGAAAAGACCGAAAAGCTCAATAAGATAAGCAACTAAAACCTGAGTGATGACTATTGCAAGTACCGCCTTTGCAGGTCCTAAAGCCGCCATACTTTTAATTACCGTGAAGGTGATAAATGCGCCTATAACGCCGCCAAGCAGCATATATTTCTTATCAACCTTAAACAGCGCCCCAAAAGATACCTTATCCGCCTCAGCAAACATATATAGCGCCGCGCATACCAAAAAGCCAGTAAGCTGAACAAAACAATTAGTCAGCCAGGTTCCGCTCTCCTTTGTCACCTCAGTATTAAATACTCCCTGAACGCTCATAAGCGCTCCGGAGAGCATTGCGATCAAAAAGCCCCACATAATAACCCTCCTGTCATCAATGAAATCCCTGCCGGCATCAAACCGTATAAAGCAATAAATAAACTGCTTTCTTATCATACCGTCCATCAATAATATCAGTAGTTATTATATGAGGCTTTTATATTATTTTATTCATTTATTATACTTATCTGATCCTGTCTTCCATCACGCTTTGAAGCTTATCAAGCTCCTCTTTTGCATTTTTCCCCTCCCAGATCGCGTCAAAGGTAATTGCGCTCTGAGTAAGATAATCGCCTAGAAGCATTGTCTTTGGAACCGGTTTTGAATTCTGATACTGTGCATATAATACTGCCTGCATCTCGTCAAAATG
>OMSZ01000081.1 GCA_900313855.1 uncultured Eubacteriales bacterium | reverse complement strand
GGCGGCTGTGCTTGGCGATATAATGTATCCGTCGATATACCGTAATTCGGAGGTTGCCCAGATAGTGCTTAATGATAATGAGAAGAAACCGTATGTGTTGATAGAGTTAAGTTAAGGAATTGAGGTTTCACGACAGACCGGCCGAATTATACTTAAGAAAAAACATGAAGAAACAGTCGACGTGAATAAAGGAGAGCGTATGATAGAGATAGGAAAATGGCAGACTCTTAAGGTTGTCAGAAGTAAAGACTTCGGAATATACCTTGCGAAAGAGCAGGGTGATGAAGATGCGGTTCTGCTGCCGAGAAAACAGGTACCTGAGGGTCTTAAAGCAGGCGGAAGCATAGATGTATTCGTATATCTTGACTCGGAGGACAGACCGATCGCTACGGTTGATAAACCGCTTATCACATTAGGAGAGGTCAAGCGTCTGCGCTGTGCAAGTGTATCTAAGATAGGCGCATTTATGGATTGGGGACTTGCCAAGGATATTCTGCTTCCGTTTAAGGAAATGCAGGGTAAGGTCAGACAGGACAGGGAGTATCTTGTATATATGTATATGGATAAGAGCAACCGCCCCTGTGTATCCATGAAGCTTTATAATCATCTTGATACGGCAGCGGGATACAAAGAAGGAGATTCTGTTAACGGCTATATATATGAGATAAATGAAAAAATAGGAGCCTTCGTTGCTGTGGAGGATAAGTATCAGGGTCTTATTCCAAAGCAGGAGCTGCATAAGCGTGTAAATGTTGGAGATACCATGAAGCTGCGTGTCTCTGAGGTGAGAGAGGATGGAAAGCTTAATCTTTCAATCTCACAGCTTGCTTATCAGCAGATGGAGGAGGACAGTGAGATGGTATATCAGGCCATCATGTCCTTTGACGGAGTCCTTCCGTTTAATGATAAAGCGTCTCCGCAGCTTATAGAGCGTGAACTTGGCTTGTCCAAGGCAGCATTTAAGCGGGCTGTTGGAAGGCTGCTCAAAGAAGGCAGGATTGAGATTCACGAGCACTCGATAGTGACTAAGTGATAAGATTGTTAATAATTATAGTTAATATAAAGATAATACATCAATACAGGTTATAAGAAGCAGTTTCATAATTGCTCAGTATAAGAATAATCAATGGAGGATAATACAATGAAGAATGTGATCAAAACAGACAAAGCACCACAGGCAATAGGTCCTTATTCGCAGGCGATCGAGGTTAACGGTATGGTATATACCTCAGGGGTAGTACCTATCGATCCGGCAACAGGAGAGGTTGTTTCCGGCGATATTAAGGTTCAGGCAACACGTGTATTTGACAGTATGAAAGCGCTGCTTGAAGCTGCCGGATCTTCTTGTGAGGATGTTGTAAAGACTACGGTTTTCATTAAGGATATGAATGATTTTGCGGCGTTAAATGAGATATATGCAACATATTTTACCGGAGCATTTCCTGCCCGTTCATGTGTTGAGGTGGCAAGACTTCCGAAGGATGTTCTTATCGAGATGGAAGCGATCGCATTGAAGAAGTAACTGTGATAGATGATATCAAGCAAAGTCAGTAACGAAGTAACTGTGACGGATGATATTAGGTAAAGTCAGTAACGAAATAACTGTGACGGATGATATCAAGTAAAGTCAGTAACGAAGTAACTGTGATGGATGATATCAAGCAAAGGCAGTAAAGAAATAATTGTGAGTGATTAAGATGGAAGAGAATAATTATTATAATGATGTCAATATGAGCTTTAATAATGAGAAGGAAGCTATAGCTGTGAAAAAGGATATGAGAAATGCAGGTCTTTTCTTTTTACTTTTGATTATATTAGAGTTTCCGGTTGGTATAGGGATCGGTGTTGTTCAGATGTTCTTCCCAAAAGATAGTGAGATCCTTGTTTCTGTTTTGATAACACAGGGATATCTTTTGGTGGCTGCCTGGATATTCATGCTGATAACGGGCAAGAGCTATACGAGGGATTTTAATCTGAAAAAATACAAGCTGTCCTCCTTCTTTTTATCCCTGTTGGTAATGCTTTGTGCAGCGCCAATGGCGATCTGTCTTAATGTTTTAAGTCAGCTTTTTGTGAAGAATCAAACAAGTGCTGCAATATTTGAGATTACTAACAAAGTTCCCTGGTGGCTTGGGATCATTATAATCGGATGTCTGCCGGGCTTTGTTGAAGAGACTATATACAGAGGGATAATGTTTTCGGCATTTCGCAAGTACTCTATACTTGCCGGAGTGGTGATAAGCGCTGTGTCCTTTGGACTTATGCATCTTAATTTTAATCAGATGCCCTATGCAATTTATCTGGGGTTAATTTTTGCATTTATGGTAGAGGCTACAGGTTCAATTACTTCTACTATGGTAATGCATATGATATTCAATGCTTTCAATACAGCATATCTTTATATATTACCGGCTTTGTATGGTAAGCTTAAAGAGCTTGGCGCCACGCAGACGGATATGAGTATTGAGGAGCTTGTTAACAAAACGCCTGAGCCGTCAGAGATATTCGCGCTCTTAAAAGGTCTTTTTCCGCTTGCAGTGATCGGTGTAGTTCTGGTAATTTTGATCATAGCTAAAATTGCTGAGATTAACGGAAGAAGCTTTAGCAGGGAATCAATATGCGGTGTTAATGAATCGGCAAAGGGACAAAAGCCGATCGGCGTATTGTTAATATTAGGATGGATCGTCTGTCTTATTATGAGTGTTGTTAATCTTCTCTTTTCGTAGTGAGGTGCAATTACAAAATTTCTGGAACTATATATTGTGTTGCGCATATTATACAGAATCCAAAAGCAGACCCTTTGTGACCGCCGGTACTTCCAATAACACTTAACGAACGAAGTGAGTTCTAGTGTTATGCACCTACTTGGTAATGAG
>OMSZ01000094.1 GCA_900313855.1 uncultured Eubacteriales bacterium | reverse complement strand
TAATAACAGCTCTGTATATCGAATCCTCGGGATCTAAGAAATGAACATCGCAGGTAGCTACAACAGGTTTGTTATAAATCTCGCCAAGCTTAACAATTCTTTTGTTGATTTCCTGAAGATCCTCATCAGTATTAATATCCGACAGCTTCTCATCCGCCTTCATAAATGCATTATTCCCGATAGGCTGAATCTCAAGATAGTCATAGAATTTGACAATCCTGTCTATTTCTTCATCATTTGCGCCGCCAATCAATGCCCGATATAACTCTCCGGCCTCACATGCAGAACCAAGTACAAGTCCTTCACGGTATTTATTAATAAGGCTTTTCGGCATTATAGGTCTCTGATTAAAATATGTAATATGCGATTCCGAGATCAGACGATTAAGATTAACTCGTCCTATCTCATTTTTTGCCAAAATGATTCCATGGTATCTTCTTGATTTCTTAATGCTTTCAGGAGATGTCTCACCCATTGAATTAAGATCATCAAGATTATCTATACCTTTATCCTTTAACATAGAAAGAAAACGTAAAAATATCTGTGCTGTTGCACCCGCGTCATCAACGGCACGATGATGGTGCTCTAACTTGATACCAAGATGCTTACATATTCTGTCAAGAGTATATTTGCCAAGCTCCGGACATAACAAATGAGCTAAAGTCATCGTATCAAGTATTGAGTAATCCGTAGCAAGTCCCATATCATCAGCATATTTTTTGATAAATGAAGTATCAAATTGCGCATTATGCGCAACAACAGATGAATCACCGATAAACTCAAGAAATTCCGGCAGTATTACATCGATAGTCGGTGAATCCATGACCATTTCATCTGTTATTGATGTTAATTCTGTGATCTTATAGGGTATAGGGATTTCAGGATTAATAAATTTTGAAAATTCTCCAACTATTTCTCCGCCTTCTATCTTAACGGCACCTATTTCGATTATTTTGCAGAATTTCGGATTAAGTCCGGTTGTCTCTATATCAAAAACAACATAGCTGTCATCAAGTGACTGCCCTTTGGAATTTATTATAAAGCTCTTTAAATCATCAACAAAATAACCCTCACATCCAAATATTATCTTAAATGGATCATTAGGTTTGATACAGTGATTGGCAACAGGAAATGCCTGAGCAACACCATGATCAGTAATTGCTATTGCCGGATGACCCCATTCCTTTGCTCTTTTGATTATCGCATCCACGGGTACAACACTATCGTTATCACTGTAAACAGTATGCATGTGAAGCTCAACACGCTTCTCCAATGAATTATCAACACGTTTTATTCTATAATCAGCAATCTCTTTAATGCCTTCAATCCTCTGAAATTCAAGCTCTCCGGAATATTTGTCTATTCCCACAGAACCCTTTATCTTATAGAATTTATTACAGCTAAAATCCTTCTTAAATAACTTCCATTCATCTTTTTCCATGAACAATTTGCCGGATATAGAATCAGTAAAATCAGTTATTGAAAAAAGTATTATAAGGGAGCCTTTACGGGTTTCTCTTTCCTCCATGGCAAAGATCTTTCCCTTAACAACAACATCATTCATGGGAGTTACAACATCTATAACAGGCATCTCTTCGCCTTCGACATTTTTACCATAAATGACATTAGGATCGTACACCTTGGCACGATTATAAGACTTTTTCTTCCAGGAATTTTCCTTATTGTCATTTGGTTTATCTGACTTATTGGAATTGCTTCCTTTTGTGTTGCCATTAGCACCTTTATCATCAGATTTTTTGTTATCTGAAGCTTTGTTTTCGTTTAAAGCTTCATTTTCTTTGGCAATTGCCTCTCCTTTTTCAAGGATCTGCTTAACCTCTAATTCCAATGTATGTTCATTGGCAAGACGTATTGCCTCTTTTTGAGCTTCGGTGTAATCAAATCCGACATTGATATCAAATCCAAAGCGTTCCTTATAAACAGTTTCCAGATAATTCTTAATATATATCGATCTTTTTCTGGCAAGAAATGTGTCATCTAACGTTAAATGTATAACGTTCTCATTGACATACCATATTGCATTTTTAACTAATCCATATAGAATATTGGATTCATGATATATTTCTTTTAACAGACTTTCCTTATACATATCAGTAAGCGACTTGACATTATACTGACCGGAAAGTTCATAATGCTCAACAATTCTCACTCTGACCCTGTTTTGAAATAAATAAGATGAAAGAGAATCTTCCATCTTATAAATATTTTCCTTGGGGATCAGTATCTTACTGTCTGTATATATCTTAAGCTCTTTGTTGGCTTTTGAAAGTATTACATCCTTGACGATTACGTGATTAAACATTCCGGAAATATCCTCCGGACAATGAAAATCAGGAAATACTTCAAAAAACACTTTTTCGTGTTGTTCCATACATCCTCCCTATTAAATTAGTAAAACTATTTCCAGTTCTTAAGCTCTTCTTCTAATACATTAAGGAGCTGATCTTCAGGTATCTTCTTTACAATCTCTCCGTGCTTTATAAGCAGACCTTCACCATTACCGCCGGCTATACCGATATCTGCTTCTCTGGCCTCTCCCGGTCCGTTAACTACACAGCCCATAACAGCAATCTTTATATTAAGATGTTCATAATCAGCTGCTAACTGTTCAACCTTATTAGCAAGTCCGATAAGGTCTATCGAGGTACGTCCGCATGTTGGACAAGATACAACCTCAATACCGCCGGTTCTAAGCCCCAACGTCTTTAGTATTAATTTCGCAGATATTATCTCGTTAACAGGATCACCAGTAAGAGATACGCGAATAGTATCACCGATACCTTTATTTAAGATAATACCAAGACCGACTGCTGATTTGATATTACCGCGCATAAGAGTTCCTGCCTCTGTAATACCTACATGGAGCGGGTATTTAGTACGTTCTGCAATAAGCTCATGTGCTTTTACACACATCATGACATCAGAAGATTTGATACTGATAACAATATCATTAAAATCCTGTTCCTCTAACATTCTTACCTTATCAAGCGCACTCTCGACAATTCCCTCTGCTGTAACACCACCGTATTTCTCAACAAGGTTTTTCTCCAAAGAACCGCTGTTAACACCTACGCGGATCGGTACATTGTGCTGTTTTGCAGCGGCTACAACCTTGCGGATATTATCCTCTCCGCCTATATTACCGGGATTGATCCTTATCTTATCTGCGCCATGCTCGATTGCAGAAATAGCTAATCTATAATCAAAATGTATATCAGCAACGATAGGAATATGTATTCTCTCTTTGATCTTTGAGAAAGCTGCTGCAGCCTCCTCATTATTTGCGGTTGAACGAATTATATCGCAGCCTGCTTTTTCAAGCTGTAATATCTGTGCAACCGTTGCTTCGACATCCTCTGTCTTAGTGTTAGTCATCGACTGTATCATTATCGGATTACCACCGCCGATAACTTTATCTCCGATTTTAATTATTCTGGTATTCTATCTCATTTTAAAACCTCGTTTATTATGGCTATGCAACTATTATTTTATTATAAGTTTAAATATATCCTGGAAAAGAACAATTACCATTAAGCCTATCAGAAGCATAAATCCGATCATATTAATAAATGCTTCCTTCTGTACGGATAGACGTTTCTTAAATATGCCTTCAATCAAAAGCATAAATGCTCTTCCGCCGTCAAGTGCAGGTATAGGCAAAAGATTCATTACGCCAAGATTTGCACTTATAAGGATTGAAAAATTGATTATGTTTAAAATTACATTGATAACTGCCAATGAAGTATCGCCCTTAGCGCTGTCTTTGGCTTCGTTAATGGTATCATTTATCATGGAAACTATACCGACAGGACCTGAAAGATTCTTAAAACCGAGCTTTCCGGTTATCAGGTATTTGAGACTTAAATACACAGTCTTAATCTGATATCTCATCTCAAGAAAACTGTATTTAATAACATTAAGCGCTCCTTTGCGCTCTCTTACACCTCCGGCGATTCCCATAAG
>OMSZ01000028.1 GCA_900313855.1 uncultured Eubacteriales bacterium | reverse complement strand
GGATGCGCACGGATTCGAATAGGAAGTGAGTCTGCTAAAGCAGACCCGAATCCGGCGCGCAAGACTCGCGAGCGAGTCTTGACTATGAATATTGCATATAAAAAATCATTTGTTTCGTAACTCCAATACATTCTCAAAGCCTGCATCTGCAAGCTCTTTTGTTGCTTTATCAAGTGCAGCTTCAATATATACTTTAAGTTCCCTCAATATCACTACGCCCTTTCTCTTATCCAAGGAAAAGGTTCATACTCTTTTCTTACCATTCTTACCATCTCATTAAAGCTATTCTTTTTAACAGTAACATCATATTTCCCTAATACAGTTCCAAATGTTACAGTCTTAGTTATTCCGTAATTAGTCTTCAAATACATAAGCATTCTATCCTTAGATGCATTCTTATTAAATATCTTAATATAAGAATATCCTCTATGCTTCTGTGAAGGATAACTGATAATCTTTAGTATCTTATCATATTCCAGATCAATCAGCCTGTTATGGAATGCATCAATTTTCTCGTCAGTATCAAGCAGCATGATATAAACAACTTTCTCGTCACACGGATACTCTCTCTTAATATAATTTCTATATGTCGAGGTTCGCATTTCCCTGACAAGATTCTGATTCACATCATCCTTAGTATCACCATAATATATCAGAAGTGTATCATCTATTATCACATTGATATATGGATACATATCATATTCTTTAATTATCTCAACCAATTCCTTTGCAGTATCCGGAGATATTACAAAAACAGATATATACTCATTATTCTTAATGTCATAAAGAGCCGCTCCATCCATCACAATGATCGGATATTTAAAATTAATGTCTGATAACGGCTCTAAAACCGATGCCGGTGTACGAACGGTTGAAAGAGTAAATCTCATACCATCTTCAATCATTCTATTTAACTCAACCTTTGAGAAAGCACTCACCTTATTATCTTTATCAACAAGTATATCATCTACTCCTGATATAAACAAAGTCTCACGGTCAGGTTTTAAGCAGAACCTCATATTATTTATAACCACACCGATAATTATCCCGATCATTGTATCGAGAAACCTGTTCCACACAAATTTATACGGATCAACATCTCCTATATGATTTATAACAATACTTAAAAAAACTACACACGAAAAATATGATGCCTGTTTTTTATTAATTAAGACAGTTGAATAAATAACCAACAACACACCGGTAAATACAAATAGTATATTATAAACATTACTATACACGCCGTTTACAATAAAATGAGGGTATATTAATATATATATCAATCCATATATAGCGCCAACGACAGTTCCTGTAACCCGTTGCAATGCATTTGTTAATGTGTTGCTTCGGTACATCTGTATGCACCATAAAGCCGCAAGCTGGGAATAGAAAACCATGCCGCCTTCACCACGTATTGTGTTGACCACCATACATAGTGCGACAGCTATAGCTGATTTTATTATTCTCATCCCGATACCGGGAATTGCAAACCGGTGCTTTTCTTTCATATCTCTTATGTTCCTGTTCTCTTATTCATTTTCAATTATCTTTATCACTGCCGTATTGGCATATGTCAGCGGCTCATTATGAATAAAGAATATAATTCCTTTGATCGGTGAATATAAGGTTTCTATAACATCGCCCTCATATGGATTTATGATGTTTGCAAGCGGCTTTCCAGCCTCAACCTTATCTCCGGCCTTAACGAGCGGTTCGTAAAAGCCTGATTTGGCTGTTCGTACAGAAATAAACTCCTTGTCATCAATCATCCGGATATTCCTCTCACAAATGGAACTGTATTTTATCAATCCATTGTTAGCCATAAAATTCATCACAGCCAATACAGCCTGACCGGCTCCCGTATTACTGATCCTTGAAGTTGTATTAGTATATATGGAAAATGCGGTCGTATTCCATACCTGCCAGTTATAATTTAACGTAGCAGTATCATAAGGTCTTACTGCTCTTTTAACTACATACTTAAGCCCGAACTTTTCTGCATCTTCCATTTTGGTAAATCCCTCGTCCATATACCTTACATGCGGCACGAAATCTCCGGGCATGTAAAATGAGGCAAACTGTATTCCATACTTGTATTCCTTTATCTCATTAAATACTCCATCGGCAATTCTTTGTGTTGTCTCACCAAGGTCATAACCCGGGAACATTCTGTTAATATCAGTATTATCTGTAGGCCAGAATCTTTTCTGGATATTTACCGAGTATGGATTTATTGATGGAATTATAAGTATTTTCACACCATCCTTTATGCGTCCTTCTTCCTCAAGCTGTTTCATTTTCTTAACTAACTGTGAGCAACAATATATCTGCTGTACTTCATTTCCTCTTGAATTACCGACAATGCATACAGAATTCTCACCCTGTCCGAATTCATAACCCGTAACCCTGAAATCATCTCTGTACATTCCTTTTATTTCATATATTATCTTCTTATTCACGGATGCAGACCTCCTCATTTAGTATTCTTCCCATGAGTGACCCTTCATCTACTATCGGGTAATCCCTGATTGTAAAAAGCATCCCACCCTGAGGAGCTGTAACCTCATCAAGTATTTTTCCACATAACGGATCTACAATCCTGCCGATCAGATCTTTCTTTGAAACAAAATCCCCATGTCTTACCTCCGGAACAAAAAGACCACTCGCGGAAGCATTCAGATAACTTACATCCTCCGGATTCTTTGAGATCATAGGTTTTTTCACATTTGAAACCTTACCCTTCCAAATTCCAAGCTCCTTCATGGTATTAAATATTCCGTCTATCAGCTGATCACCATATTCTCTTGTAAGTCTCATGCCCACACCCATCTCAACCACAAGTACAGGTGTACCGATACTGTTTAAGCTGTGAGCAAATGTAGCCTCTAAAACGGTACTTGCTCCATGCACCCAGATAAAATCAACATTTGCCTTCTCTGCAAACGGAACAAGCGTTTCCGCATGAAGCTCATTTATTCTGATCTGTGGTATTTCTGTAAGATAAATATTACTTGCGTGAATATCAAAAACAAGATCAGAGCCTGCCACATCCTCCATTATTCCGGCGGCAAGGTATTCTGTCATATTGCCATCCTTATTACCGGGAAACAACCTGTTCATATCAAGATCAAATGCCGGAATACCTCTGGTGATCGAATCAATACCAAGCGGGTTCATTGCCGGATAAATATCGACAATTCCTGTCAGGTTTTCATATTCTTCCATTATTCTTCTCTGAAGCTCATAGCATACATACTGACCTTCTAACTCATCGCCGTGAATACCGGTCACTATACTTATCCTCTTCATGTTTTGACCCGCATATATATCACCCGGCATTATACGGTTTTTCTTTATCATTAATTTTTCGTCAATAGGAAGACCTACTGATGTCACAGTTTCTACCATTATGTTCTCCTCTTAACTATTATTGCAAAACTCCGTTTTTTGTTTTTGTACATATTTACACCTTAGTAATACTTATTTACAACGCACTCTATTTCCTGCGTCTGAACGCCGCCACCCCACATGACGCCTCTGTTTATGGCACAGTCTGTAGCATCTCTTCCGACACCAAGCTTAATATACTCATCCGTTATTTCTCTGTTATGTGTCGGGTCAAATGCTGCAAAGCTGCCATCACAGACCGCTTCAACCCATGCGTGGCTCTGTCCTTCACCTACTATCAATCCACATACATATCTTGCAGGTATAGAAAATGCACGTAGAAGACTTATATAAATGTGCGCGTAATCCTGACAAACTCCTTTTCCGTTAGAGAATGCCTTTTCGGCTGTAGTTTCTATCTCAGTACTTCCTTTTTCATACTGCATTCTTTCATACAGCCTGTTCATAATGAAAATGCATTTTTCTTTCTCATCATTTATCTCATCTAATGTAACCGATAGTTCATCCACAAACTCACTTATTTTTTCTCCGGGAATGCATTTGCCATAAGGATATTTGTACATCCCTATTTTTGAGGTATTAACTCCTCCCTGTACACTTACCTGATAAGTTTCAACCAGTCCCTTTATAATAAATTCAAATTCCAAGTGACTCTTTGGTTCACTACCTATGATCTGGAGATTACCAAACGAATCTACACCCTCCGAGTAGGGAACTAATGGATCAATACTTATCTTATACGATATATTTCTTTGTCTGAAATCATTTGCCGGTATTGATTTTATAGTAAAATAACACTTGTCAACCGGCTTTGAATATTTGATCTTCATCTTATATTCATAATTCAAAAAAGCCAAATCATCACCTTCTTAATACACAATTATTCTTTCAACACTTGATATTATTTTTTCATAATCAAGCTCTGTATCATTAATTAGTGTACCCACCTTGCTTAATAAGGTTTCATCGTATTTCATTCCACTTCTTAATACCCTTGGGATCATTCGGTGTACTTCGCGAACCAGACGGCTTCTGTCAACCTCAAGCCTTGCATAAAGATCAATCCTCTCAATCCTTTTTCCGGCTTTAATGATATTTCTTATCTGCTCTGAATCTATCTGGTCATCAACCAATCCCCAAAACGAAAGAATATTATCCATGATCTGCTGAAGATCGATCAACGGAGCATCACTTTTTGATGCGTTGTTCATTGCATATATCGAGAGCTGAATATATGAAAGAGCTTCTGAACCGATCGTCTCTCTAAGCACTATCGCATTATCATAAGCCCTGTTCAGATTACTGATTATCGAATCCGAAACATTGATGTCAAAGGGGTATCTTCTTAGAAAATCCTCCTTTGATCCATAAATATTCGGAATATCTAAGGAATCGCAATACTTCTGATAGCTGTCGTTTTGCTCATCAATCATTTTGTCAAAGCTGTCCGAATAAATCTTAAGCGTTGTATATACTCTCTCTGTATATCTTCCTAACCAATACAGGTGATCAACCTGTTCTACTGAGATAATACCCATGTGTCCTTAAAACCTCCTCCCTGAGAAGAATTAACAATAAACGAATCAGGATTTCTTGAGAATCTAGTAAGACCGCTCGCCCACACATAAGGTTCATCAGCCATTAATACAAATGCTCTAAGATCCGCTTTTCTCGGAACTATTTCACCCGCATCTAAGATATCCAGATCCTGAAAGTCTATAACCTCCTGCGCTATAAATCTTCTTGGTTCATTTTTTAATAAAAGAATAAAATCTTCCTTCTGCTTCTTTGTCATAGCATTACCGAATACCACTCCATAGCCTCCTGCTTCAGCCACATCCTTAAGCACAAGCTTATCAAAATTCTCAAGGACATACTTCATGTCTTCTTCATAAAATGGCAGATATGTCGGCGCATTTTTAAGAACCGGCTCCTCCGACAGATAATACTTGATCATCTTTGGAACAAAATAATAGATTCCCTTATCATCAGCAACACCGTTTCCCGGCGCATTGATAAGCGCAACATTTCCCTTTCTGAAAACATCATAAATATGCGGAATACCTATAAGAGACTCCGGATTAAAATTCATAGGATCAAGATACTCATCAGATATTCTTCTATATACCGCACCGACCTTCTCCTTAGAACCGTCTAAGCTTATGTAATACAACACATCATTTTCAACAAAAAGCTCCGAGCCCGTCACAAGATGTGCGCCGGTCTTTTCAGCAAGATATGAATGTTCAAAATAAGCAGCATTATATCTTCCGGGTGTAAGTATCACCGTATGTCCACCCGTATTTACATAGTCCATTGTCTTTCTTAGCAGCTTTGCATAATTACGGTTATCAACAAGCCTTACATGATTAAATGTTTCAGGAGAGCTCTTCCTGCACAAGTCCCTTGCGATCATCGGGTAGGATGCACCTGACGGCACCCTTAGATTATCCTCTAAGATATACCATTCACCATCCTTACCCTTCACAAGATCAATTCCTGAGATATGGGAATATATCCCCTTCATTGGCATAACATCCTCACATTCAGCCATATATCCTGATGACGCATAGATAAAATCTTCAGGAACAACCCCATCCCTCACAATCCTTTTCTCAGAGTATATATCCTTCAAAAATAAATTAAGGGCTAGTACTCTTTGCTTCAGCCCTTTTTCTAACATCTTAAACTCTGAATAATCAATAACTCTCGGAATAGAATCAAAGGGGAATAACTGTTCCTTAAATATATTATTCTTATAGATGCCGAATTTCACTCCATATCGGGCCAATAATGTATTGATCCTGTCAGTATGCTTAACAAGCTTCTGATTATTCATTTTGTCCGTCCTCCTTTCTTTTCTGACATTCCGAAAATCTTTCCTCTTATCATATAGTTACATTGAAATAGTTTTTGCGTTGTATTAAACAATGTTTCCTACAACGTAAAAAAGCAAAGGCGCTTGATGAACCCACAAGGTTTCATTAAGCGCCTTTGCTTATAGATATAATAAACAATCATCGTATATTTTACAATATGTAATCTGCACAGTTTTGTCAGATTATTTTTTCATTCTTTTAGTGAATTTGTTATTCACGGTTTTTAACAATCACACAACATCATTCTGGAATCTTGATAAATGTTCGAACGGAAGAATCTGCCTTCCTCTGAATAAACCGCAGCCATCATTTATCAACTGATTATTTATTGCCTTGAACATATTAACATTTATCTTAGACAGATCAAGCTCCTGCAGCATAATAAGCCTCTCATACGCATCATCAAATATTTTGCATTCACCAAGCGGAATGTCATCTCTCTTTCGTCTGTTCTCTTCCTGCTGCTTCTCATATCCGAAATGATTAGCCTCACCTATCTCCGCAAGGTCATCCATATCCTTTGTTCTGATCTGCAATTCAGTATAACACCTGGCAAGATTATCATACAAAGTAATGTGAAGCGATTTATAACCGGACGGACGCGAATTTATTACATAATCTCTATAATACGAACGATTATTTTCCGAAAGCATTCCGGCTTGAAGCTCTAAGGTTTGTGACAAAGCCGCTCCCGAAACGCCAGAATTATCCCCGACATCTTTGGATTTGTAAGTCTCAAGCTTATCCGAATAACCTGAAAGCTCCGGTGTAAAGCCTCTTTCCTCAAGGAATTCCGGCAGAACATTGGCTATCTCATAAAGGTATTTAAGCTCCTGCTCCTCCTGGCTTTCATTATCCAAAACATGACATGCAGGTAATGATATAACAATACGGTAAGCTATAAGATCCCTGAAGCAGTTAAGGTTATTCTTGATTTCCGGTTCACTCGGATATCTTCCGTTTTCTTTATAATATTCATAAATGTATTCCAAAATATAAGCGTTGAATTTCTCCTCAGCCCTTATAAGCGATTTGATCCTGCCCTTAAATGTGAACGCAAGAAACGGGTACTTTTGCGTCATATAAAGATAAAACTCCTTGATCCTTTGAGACTGTGATGAAAGGAAATCAGAATGCTCAAGAAGCTCTATCACCTGCATCAGAAAATTGCTGTGTGCAAGGTCAACGGTATTATGCTGTTTTATTGCTTCGTTTTTCAAATCTTCAGAATACTGCAATAATATTTTAAGTACGGTATCACCCGAATACAGGTAATCATTTAATGTGATCATATATAATATCCAAACCCTTTTTTATAATATTAATAAATGTTATATTATCAGAATAATATATTTTCTGCAAACTATCTATTATCATTATTCTTTTTATAAATTAATATACTACCCAAGCACATTTACAACCACCTTAGCATGTAATCACCAGGTGTTCATTAGCAACGTCATTATAAACCTCGCATTTCCTGTCGCTCACATCATACACATGAACTATATCAGCAAGTGTTTCTCCCTGCTCAAAATCAGAAATCATATCCTTTGATGACGTCAATTTCTCCGGACAAAAATGTATCGTTTTTTCGTTGTTGAACACAGCCGTATACAAAATCTCCGCCTCCACCAGATCCTGAAAGATATGGCTTCCGTATGAAAGCTCCGGATTATAACCCGCCTTGCACTCTTCCGTCTCGCATATTATCTCATAGGCGCTTATATCGGAAAATGCTGTCGGCACGCCAAGTTCCGGTGATGTGGTGCCCACACGCCCCGGCACGATAAGCATCATATGTTTATTCATATCCCTGTAATGCCAGTTGATCTTACCAATAAGTTTTGCAACAAGATCCTTCTCCTTATACGGCATGTTATAATATTTAACCGGATCAACATAAACAATAATATCCAGCTGTGAAGCCTTTGACATTCCCATTGATGAACCTTTACTTTCAAGCAGTATATTATCCTCATTGATATCCTGTGGAATTACTGTTCCGCCCTTACCCTTTTGAACCTGTAACGGTCTGCACTGCAAGAGGTCAATCGAGTACTCACCATCCTCCGAAATATTGATCGTAAATTCCGTATCAACAGGATATTCATATTCATTCTGAATGCATCGAAGCATTCTCTTCATCTGATCCATAAGGGTAACATTTGCCACAAGGCCTTTACAGGAAATGAATTTCACCTCCCGCCTTCTCCCCATCTCTCTAAGTCTTGATTCTGCATCATAGTCATGCTCTAACAGTATTTTATCAAGATATTTTGGAATATCCGGTTCCATCTTATCAAGAGATAATTTCTTCATCTCCTTAGCCGCCATATCAATGACTTCTGCTTTTCCCTGAGAGAATTTGTGCTTATCAGCGGATGAAGAATAAGAGGTTTTCTCCGGTCTATCAAGATTAACTATTCTCGGATAAGAACCTTCCGTTCTGTCTACCGCAGAGGTTCCCAAACCCATGACAAGTCTTAACATTCCGGCTGTCGGATCCGTATCCTTCATTATTCTGTATGGACTATATGAGTAACCGACACCTGCTGCACATGGCATATAATTTGAGCCGTAATACGAACCTGATACTCGCTGAATGAGAAGCGCCATTTGTTCATCACGCTTATCCAGTCCTCTTCTTTTCCTGTAATCAAGCGCAGACAGACTCATCGAGCTTGAATATACCACCTTTATAGCATGCTCAAACTCATCTAGTCGCTCTGAAAGCTCTCCCCTGTTAACGCAGAATACCGATTCATATTTTCCCGCAAAAGCATTTCCAAAGCCGTCCTCAAGAATACTGCTTGAACGAATTATATATGGATCCTGACCATAGTAGTCAATTATCCTTACAAACTGTTCCCGCATAGCATCAGAAAACTTTCCCTCCATAATCTTGTGCGCAAACTCTCCGGCAAGTGAAAAATACCCATTCTCTGTCCGTTGTTTTATGCGCATATCCCAAAGATCATTATCAACAATAAATGTATAATATAGATCAGAGCCTACATAAAACGAATCATGCGGCTCAAGCACTTCATTGATATCAGGTTCATTGTTTCTTATTATTGCTCTTGCAAGCAGCATGCCGCACGCCTTACCGCCTATCATTCCTGTTCCGATCATGTGATCTCTCACAGCAAAATAATCCTCCGGTGTGAAATGCTTCTTGACCATTTCTCGCATCTTCGAATCTCTGGTCATCATAATGTCGCACATTTTGGAACACTCCGACGTTATATCCATACCATTATCATTCGTAAGTTTTGCCTTGGTAAAGAACTGATCCCACGAATCAGAATATTGCTCATCTGCGGAACGTTGAGCCATACCTAACGCCTGATAAAATCTGCTTGATCTTACACCGTCCAATATGGGTGAGAACTCTCCGCTTTGCGGATCATATGTATGCGGAAGGAACATTGTATCAGAGTTTCTGTTCCATACCTTTTCAGGACGCACGTAAAT
>OMSZ01000254.1 GCA_900313855.1 uncultured Eubacteriales bacterium | reverse complement strand
GAGAAGGCTACCGGTGAGAGAACTACGGTGATCAGACCGCCATACGGAGCTTATGATGAAAGAGTTCTTGGCTTACTTGATAAACCGGTTGTTCTTTGGGATGTTGACACGGAGGATTGGGACAGCAGAAATGCGCAGATGGTGCTCGATAAAGTGCTGTCGAATGTCAAGGACGGAGATATAGTGCTCATGCATGACATTTACGATTCAACTGCCGAGGCGGTGGAACTGCTGCTTCCAAAGCTTAAGGAGCAGGGATTTCAGGTGGTATCTGTAAGTGAGATGGCGAAATACAAAGGCAAGGAACTAGAGCTTGGCAAAGCATACGGAAAGATCGAACCATGAGGAATATAATATTTTTGGCAGAGCTTGAACCTTGATGAAAAGAATTAATCCATATGTGGCGTGTTAGCCGTGAAACAAGAATAAACAATAGTATATTGATAAAATGATTCATACAGCAGTCCCGGGACGTTTTATACGTTTCGGGGCTGTTTCTTAATTATATTTGCCTATAATCCATATATGTGGTATAATATACACCGTACAGCCCCTAAAGGTTGTATGAAAAGGAGGACAGAATTATGTGGGCTTATGAAAGTGTATTTTATCAAATATATCCGTTAGGATTCTGCGGGGCGCCATTTGAGAATGATGGTCAGTGTGAATCACGGATACTTAAGGTTATCGATTGGATTCCTCACATTGAGAAGTTAGGCGCTAATGCTATCTATTTTTCACCGGTGTTTGAATCAGATACTCATGGTTATAATACAAGAGATTATACTAAGATCGATTGCAGACTTGGAACTAATGAGGATTTTAAGAAGGTTTGCGACGAACTCCACAAGGCAGGCATCAAGGTTGTTCTTGACGGAGTGTTCAATCATGTCGGAAGAGGTTTCTGGGCATTTCAGGATGTTCTTAAGAACAGATGGGATTCACCATACAGAGACTGGTTCCATATAAGCTTTGACGGCAACTCCAATTATAATGACGGACTTTGGTATGAGGGTTGGGAAGGCAACTTCGATCTTGTTAAACTCAACCTTAGAAATGAAGAAGTTATTCAGCACATTTTCTCAGCTGTTAAGGGCTGGGTGGAAGAGTTTGATATAGACGGATTAAGACTTGATGTTGCTTATTGTCTGGACCTTGACTTCCTCAAAAGATTAAGACAGCATACCAATGGTCTCAAAGAGGATTTCTTCATTGTAGGCGAGACTCTTCACGGTGATTATAACAGATGGATGAATGACGAGATGTGTAACTCCGTTACCAATTATGAGTGCTACAAAGGCTTGTTCTCAAGCTTTAACAGCATGAATATGTTTGAGATCTGTCATTCACTTGCAAGGCAGTTCGGACCTGAGCAGTGGACATTGTATAAAGGAAAGCATTTATTATCATTTGTTGACAATCATGATGTTACAAGAGTTGCAAGCGTACTCGGTAATGAGAAGCATATACCGTTGATCTATGCGCTGGCGTTTGGTATGCCGGGAATACCTTGTGTATATTACGGTAGTGAGTGGGGCGCTAAAGCTCACAAGAATGAAGGAGATCCTGCGCTTCGTGCATGCTTTGACAAACCGGAATTCAATGAGCTTTCAGAGTTTATTGCAAAGCTTGCTGAAGCCAAAAAGGGAAGCAAGGCATTGAATTACGGTAATTTCAGAAATGTAGTTCTTACAAATCATCAGTGTATTTTTGAGCGTGCATGTGATGGTGAGAGAGTTTTAGTAGCGATCAATGCATCAGATCAGCCTTATACAGCACATTTTGATGCGGGCTGCGGAATGGCAACCGATCTCATCACAGGAAAGCCTCATGATTTCGGCGGCGGAAGCGAACTGCCACCATATTCGGCAGCTTTCTGGTTGATGGAGAGATAATGAATGAACCGTTGGATTCATTTGTTGATAGAGATATGATGAATGGACCGTTGGATTCGTTTGTTGATAAAGATATGATGAATGGACCGCTGGTTTCATTTGTTGATTGGTTGAGTATACATGCAGATAGTAATGGATTAAAGAGTACGACAGAGATATGTCTTGGATTAGTGACGGTGAGATAGATGTTTGAGAAGAAGGATATCATATTCAGTGAAACCATAGGAGTGTGTCAGGTTGCAGAGCTTACCAGGCTTGCGGCAAAGAATGGCGAGCAGATATTATATTATGGGCTTAAGTCCATTGCTGATAAGAAGAAGGTTTCCTATATACCTGCAGAACATCATAAAGTAATGCTGAGACCTCTTATCACCAAGGAGGAAGCGCTAGAGCTTAAGAATGGTAATCCCGATGAGCTTAGCAAACTCCAGAGAGAAGAGATAGAATATGTACTGTCGCGTGAGGAGCTTCGAAAGAAGCCGGGCAAAAAGGCTGAGTGAGTAATCTGAAAGAAAGCTAAAATGACGGCTTGAAATAAAGCTTGAACTTTGAAAGAAGTTTGAAAGAAAGCCCGGAAAAGGAAGAATGCATGAGTTTCGAAAGAAACAGAAATGAAGTTTGAATAAGAAAACCATCGGATGAAAATGTCCGATGGTTTTTCTTATAGTGTGCCCTTGCGGCATGTGTTTCCATATAACACTACATTATAGCGATGTAGAAATAAATGCTACTTCGTACCCGTAGAACCGAAACCGCCTGCTCCGCGTACGGTATCATTTAATTCGTCAGTCTCCTCGAAAATGGCTGTAAGATAAGGTGCTATGACAAGCTGCGCGATCCTTTCCTTAGGCTCGATAGACTTCTTTTCAGTGCTGTGGTTGTGCAGGGCAACCATTATCTCTCCACGGTAATCGGCATCTATGACACCCACCTTGTTAGCGGGAGCAAGTCCTTTCTTTGTGGCTAATCCGCTTCGCGCATATATCAGACCGGCATATCCAACCGGAATCTCCATTGCAAGTCCGGTAGGGATAAGCTTTGTCTCGCCGGGCTCAAAATCTGTCACATCATCAATGCATGCGTACAGATCCGCACCGGCAGCAAATTCCGAGCCATAGGTCGGAAGAACTGCATTCTCATTTAATTTCTTGACTGAAACTTTCTGTGTCATTGTTATATTCCTCTCATTTGTATTATTCTTATCGTATGTCATCAATAGAATGAAAAATCCTTGGTATCATCCCAAAGCACGACTTTGTTCTGCTCTAAGGATTCCGGCACCATGATTATTCTCTGGTTTGAGGAGCCTCGAAATCTTAACGCAAGATCCTTCTTGGCTTCTACGAATTCACCGTCTACTAAGATATCAATGCAGGATAACATCTCGTATGTCTCTGACCACTGTTTGGCCATGTTGCCGAGAAGATCCTTTTCGAAATCATACCCTGTGTAACACCATATGTCCTTCTCCGGGTAACGTGCTTTTATCTCTTTGAGAAGTGGCAGTACACCTAACTGATTCTTATACTCAAACGGTTCTCCGCCAAGCAGGGTAAAACCGTGGATATGACTAGGCTGCAGAGCCTCTAATATTTCATTGACAACATCGCTGTCAAATGGTTTGCCGTAATTGAAATCCCAGGTCTCCTGATTAAAACATCCCTTGCAGTGATGTGTACATCCGCTGACAAAGAGACTTACTCTAACGCCGGGACCGTTAGCGATGTCATATTTTTTGATTGCTGCGTAATTCATATTATTAATCCCTGTCTTATAATTATAATAGTTAATATTGTAGTAATAAATGATAATGTAAACAACACAACAAAATTAACTAAGGTTAATTTTGCTGTGCTGTTGAATCTTGTTTCTGTAATGATCAAATGATGCTCAAGTAATGATCAAAAGCTGATCGAAGATCACCGGATGATGATCTAATAATAATTAAAGAATTATCAAATAACGATCAAATAATTATCAAATAATTATCAAATAATAAATGGTATTAAAGATGAAGAACCCTTGCCTTGATCTCCTTGGTCTTTCCGACATTCCAGAAGTTCTCACCTAAGTAACCACAGGTTCTTCTGGTAACATTCATCTTGGCATGATCCTTGTTGCCGCACTGAGGACATTCCCATTCGTTGTCATCATTGATCATGATCTCTCCATCGTAGCCGCATTCGTGACAGTAGTCAGACTTGGTGTTGAACTCGGCATACTGTATGTTGTCATAGATGAAACGGACAACCTCTGCAAGCGCATCAAGGTTGTTGCGCATATTCGGGATCTCAACATAGGAGATAGCGCCGCCCGAAGAAATCTTCTGGAACTGGCTCTCGAATCTGAATTTGCTGAATGCATCAATGCTCTCTCTTACATCAACGTGATATGAGTTGGTGTAGTAGCCCTTGTCTGTAACATCAGGAATGCTTCCGAAACGCTCAAGGTCAATTCTTGCAAATCTGTAGCAGAGACTTTCTGCCGGGCTTCCGTAAAGACCGAAGCCGATTCCTGTTTCAGCCTTCCATTTATCAGTAGCAGCACGAAGTCTGTTCATAACACGAAGAGCAAACTCTGAACCTGCAGGTGTTGTGTGGCTCACACCCTTCATAAGCTTGGTGGTCTCGTAAAGACCGATATAACCGAGTGAAATAGTCGAATAACCGTCTAATAATAATTTGTCTATCTTCTCACCCTTGTCAAGTCTGGCGATCGCGCCATACTGCCAGTGAACCGGACTTACATCTGAGGTGATTCCCATAAGAGCGTTGTGTCTGCACATAAGTGCCTCGTAGCAGAGCTCAACTCTTTCCTCTAAGAGCTCCCAGAACGTCTCCTCATCACCGGCTGCAATGATACCGATCTGAGGAAGGTTAAGGCTTACAACACCCTGATTGAAACGTCCCTCGAACTTGTACTCGCCGTTCTCGTCCTTCCAAGGTGTTAAGAAGCTTCGGCAGCCCATGCATGAGAATACATTGCCCTCGTAATTCTCGCGCATTTTCTTGGCTGAAATATAGTCGGGATAGAGACGCTTAGCGGAACATTTAACCGCAAGCTCGGTAATATAATCGTACTCGCCGCCCTTTAAGCAGTTGTGCTCATCAAGCACGTAAATGAGCTTAGGGAATGCCGGAGTTACATAGACGCCCTTCTCGTTCTTGATTCCCTCAAGACGTTGTCTTAGTATCTCCTCTATTATCATGGCGTTCTCTTTGATATACTCATCATCCTTATCCAAGTTAAGGAACAGGGTAACAAATGGTGACTGTCCGTTAGTAGTCATCAAAGTGTTGATCTGGTACTGGATCGTCTGCACGCCTGAACGAAGTTCGTCTGAAAGTCTCTCAGCTACCATCTTCTCAATCACATCTTCGGAAACCAGATCACCGAACTCGGCTGAGATCTTAGCTTTGAACTTATCCCGTGATTTGCGCAGATACTTGCCGAGATGTCTTACATCAACGGATTGTCCGCCGTACTGGCTGCTGGCCACAGCTGCTATAACCTGTGTCATTACCGTACATGCAACCTGAAAGCTCTTGGGACTTTCGATAAGCTTACCGTTCATTACCGTACCGTTGTCTAACATATCCTTGATGTTGATAAGACAGCAGTTGAATATCGGCTGAAGGAAATAGTCCGCATCATGAAAATGCAGAACGCCTTCCTCATGTGCTTTGGAGATCTTCTCCGGAAGAAGAATTCTCTTGGTAAGGTCTTTGGAAACCTCTCCGGCGATCAGATCACGCTGAGTGGAAGCTACAGTTGCGTTCTTATTGGAATTCTCCTCCATAACATCCTTATTTCTGTTCTGGATGAGACTTAAAATGGAATCGTCCGTTGTATTGGCCTTACGAACCAACTCTCTCGAATATCTGTATATGATATAAGTTTTTGCAAGGACGAACTTCTTCTCGTCCATTAATTTCTGCTCAATGATATCCTGAATATCCTCTACGAGCATGCGCGAACGGTTCTTGGTTTCAATGCAGTTGATAATGTACTCAATTGTTTCATCTGTTACTTTCTCCGCAGGTTCAACTTCTGCATTGGCTTTCTGAATAGCAATTTTGATCTTATTGCGATCGTAGGAAACGGTGGTTCCGTCTCTTTTGATTACTTTCATATCCTGCTCTCCTTTGATATAGTCTTAAAAGTGGAACCATTATACCACACTATATAGGGATTGTAAATGAGAAAAAACACAAGATAATGTAATAAGATGCACAAAATCTATTTTTTAATCTGTGTAAGCATTGGTTCTGCGAAAGAAAATAAAGCGTTGATACTTCATTTATATAATAAAAAAAGGTATTTCTGTGAAATTTATAATATAGTCTTTATTTTTGTGAAAGTTTGTGATATAACAGAATAAGTGTGTTTTACAAACGCAGGTATAATATAATGTTAAGGCAGCATTTAATATTTTACTATTATAATATGGAAGGAATTTTGAAAGATGAAGAAACTTAAGATTGGTGCAATTGTTTTGGCCGGTGCTATGATGCTTAGTCTTGTCGGCTGCGGAAGTAACAAAGTGAAATACTATAATAAGTATGTTAAGCTTGGAGATTACAAGGGTATAGAATATACTTTGGATATCAAAGAGGTAACGGATGATGATGTTCAGAGTAAGCTTGATTCATTTGTGGATGGATTAAAGACAAAGGAAGAGGTAACTGGTCGTGCGGTTGCCGACGGTGATATTGTTAATATTGATTATGAAGGAAAGATGGATGGTGAGACCTTTGAAGGTGGAAGTGCTCAGGGCTATGATCTTACGATAGGTTCTAATTCATTTATCGAGGGCTTTGAGGCAGGACTTGTAGGTCACAATGTCGGCGAGAGCGTTACTCTTGCACTTAAGTTCCCGGATGAATATCCAAACTCTCCGGAAAAGGCAGGCAAGGCGGTAACATTTGATGTCAAGATCAATTCAATCTCGGTTGAGAATACACCGGAGCTTACAGATCAGTTAGTAAAGGATAATACAGATTACGATACGATAGAGGCTTACAAGGATTCAATCCGCAAAGACCTTGAGGAGCAGAACAAGGAGACTGCTGAGAGCAATGCCAAGAGAGAGGTATTTGATAAGGCAGTAGCTAATGCTGAGATCTCAGGATATGATGAGAATGAGGTCAAGAAGCTGATAGATCAGGAGTTTGAAACATTTAAGCAGCAGGCAGCACAGTATGCGAATTATGGTTATTCATATGAAGATTTCCTTTCAATGTACGGATATACTTCTGAGGATGCTTTGAAGAAGGGTATTACCGATTACGTTAAGGAGTATCTTAACCAGAAAATGGTATTATACTGTATAGCTGACAAAGAGGGTATCAAGGCTACAGAGGAAGAAAAGGATAAGAAGATCGACGAGCTTATTGAGATGTATTCCGGAAAGAAGACCAAGGAGGATATTCTTAAGGAGTATACGGAAGAGTATTTCGATGTTTCAATTCTTACAGAGAAGGTTAATAAGCTTCTTATGGACAGCGCGGTTAAGGTTGACAGCACAGAGGCTGCAACTGAGGCAGATGCTTCTACAGAGGCAGAAGATACAACGGAAGCAGCAACAGAAGCAGCAACAGAAGCTGAATAATTATCATATAGAAATTATGGAAGGGTGAGAAAAGATGGCAGAGAAAAAGAATCTTTTGACAGACAAGGGTCTGAAGAAACTTGAGGACGAGTTACAGGAGTTACGTGTAGTTAAACGTAAAGAGGTTGCTCAGAAGATCAAAGAGGCCAGAGAGCAGGGAGACTTGTCCGAGAATGCAGAGTATGATGCAGCCAAAGACGAGCAGAAAGAGATCGAGGCAAGAATCGAGGAACTCGAGTCAATACTTAAGAACGTTGAGATCGTTTATACTGATGAGGTTGATAACGAGAAGGTTAATGTCGGATGTGCCGTTACAGTTAAGCGTGTTGAGAGCGGTAAGATTGAGAAATTCAAAATCGTTGGTTCGACAGAGGCAGACTTCCTCAATAATAAGATTTCCAACGAATCACCTATCGGTTCAGCGCTTATGGGTTCTAAGACAGGGGATATCGTAGATGTTGAGGCACCGAACGGATCATTCCAGATAGAGATTGTTGATATCAGCTTAGATGATGAGTAAATGAAGGAGAACAACAGTGGGAGATAATAAAAATCAACAGCAGGAACCGGATATTAACCAGCTTAGAAAGGTAAGAAGAGAGAAGCTTGCTGACCTTCAGGCAGCGGGAAAGGATCCTTTCGTAATTACAAAGTATGACGTAACACATCACACAACAGAGTGTGCAGAGGAATATAATAAGTTAGAGGCAGAGCTCCTTGCAGGCAGAGAGCCTGTAGATGTATCAGGACTTCCTGAGGAAGAGGCAAGACCACTTCGTAAGAAAGATTATGAAGAGCGCAGAGAGATCATGGATGCTAAGCCTATTGAGGTAAGCGTTGCGGGACGTCTTATGAGCAAGCGTGTAATGGGTAAGGCAGCATTTGCCAATATTCAGGACAAGCTTGGAAATGTTCAGTTATACGTTTCACGAGACGGAATCGGTGAAGATAACTACGCTGATTTCAAGAAGTTTGATATCGGTGATATCGTAGGTGTTAAGGGCTTTGTTTTCAGAACTATGACAGGTGAGATATCAATTCATGCTCATGAAGTGACATTACTTACAAAGTCTTTGCAGATACTTCCGGAGAAGTTCCATGGACTTAAGGACGTAGATATGAGATACCGTCAGCGTTACGTTGACCTTATTATGAGTCCTGATGTTAAAGATACATTTATCAAGAGATCACAGATTATCAGCACGATTCGTAAGTTCCTTGATGCTAAGGGATTTATGGAGGTTGAGACTCCTATGCTTGTAAGTAATGCCGGTGGTGCGGCTGCTCGTCCTTTCGAGACACATTTTAACGCACTTGATGAGGACTTGAAGCTTCGTATTTCACTTGAGCTTTATCTTAAGAGACTTATCGTTGGTGGTCTTGAGAGAGTATATGAGATTGGTCGTGTGTTCCGTAACGAGGGACTTGATACAAGACACAATCCTGAGTTTACTTTGATGGAGCTTTATCAGGCTTACACTGATTACAATGGAATGATGGATCTTACTGAGGAAATGTACCGTTATGTTGCACAGGAAGTTCTTGGAACAACCAAGATTTCTTATAACGGAATCGAGATGGATCTCGGTAAGCCGTTTGAGAGAATTACAATGGTTGATGCTGTTAAGAAATATGCAGGCGTTGACTGGAATGAAGTTAAAGATACAGAGGCAGCTAAGAAGCTTGCTGATGAGAAGCATATAGAGTACGAGGAACATCACAAGAAGGGTGATATCCTTAACCTCTTCTTTGAGGAGTTCGTTGAGGAGCATTTAATCCAGCCTACATTTGTTATGGATCATCCGATTGAGATATCTCCTCTTACTAAGAAGAAACCGGAGAATCCTGAGTACGTTGAGCGTTTCGAGATGTTCATGAATGGTTGGGAGATGTGTAACGCATATTCGGAGTTAAATGATCCTATCGACCAGAGAGAGCGTTTCGCAGAGCAGGATAAGCTTGCTGATGCAGGCGATGAGGAGGCTAACCACACAGATGAAGACTTCCTTAACGCACTTGAGATCGGTATGCCTCCTACAGGCGGTATCGGATACGGCATCGACCGTCTGGTAATGCTGCTCACCGACAGCCCCTCAATACGTGAGGTATTGCTCTTCCCGACGTTAAAGTCGCTTAGCTAAAAGGATACGGGAGAATATAAAATAAAAGAATAAGGTTATAAATGCCG
>OMSZ01000402.1 GCA_900313855.1 uncultured Eubacteriales bacterium | reverse complement strand
CACATCAGGCAGATAGTTGATATACTGCCCCTTAGCCGCATCCATGAATATGAAATCATAGCTGCCACCAAGACCGTTAAGAACTTCAGCCGCATCGCCTTCTAATAACGTTACCCTTGATTCGACACCTGCACGCTTGAAATTAATCTTAGCCTGATCTATTCTCGGCTTCCAATTCTCTATAGTAGTAATATGTGCCGCATCATCTATATACCCGCACATATATATCGACGAATAACCTACTGCCGTTCCAACTTCAAGAATCCTAACAGGTTTCCTGATAAGAAGCATTGTCTTGATGAATTCCTTTGTCTCCTTGCGGATAATCGGAACACCGCCTTCTCTTGCCTCTTCCTCGATCTTACCTGTAATCCCATCATCTTCTATGTTCATTGAATTAATAAATGATACTATTCTATCATCAGCTACCATCAGTACTTACACTCTCGCTTTCAATCCTGCATATACATCTGCATATCTGATCAGGAGTCATGTAGGGACCTAGCTTATATGAGCCGGCCTGAATCTTTGAGCTGTATTTGCCAAGATATATTCGTCCAAGCATCATGTATCTGCTCTCAACTATCCCAAACTGATCAAGCAGCTTTGCCACATCTAATGCACTGCTACCCGGTTCGATGGTTACATTAATAACCTGATCCGTTGCCGGTTTATATGGCACATCCGCTATCAGCTTATAAGAAAAATGATACGAATAAACAAAGCCTTCCATAATTCCTATAACAAACAGAATATTAATAAAGGTTCTTAGTATGAATCCTATCGCTACCTTAAACTTGTCTTCCCTGTTTAACATATACTATGTCCTCTTTAATCAAACTCTTTAACGTTTCTGAACCCGCACCTGCAAATAATGCTGCGGGATCTGCATCATACTTCACCCGAAATATTATTGTGCAGCAACCGATCACTCCATATAATCGTAATCAAGCTCTATACCATCAGCTATAGTCTCATACATCTGAGCCATTTTTCTAGAAAGGATCTGTTCCGCTACAAGAAAACGGTTAACTACCGGCTGTCTTAGTATATGCTCATATTCTAAACCAAGATTATGTATCTCGGTATATCGGTTAATACCGTCATCATAGCTTTGAAGCTCATAGTTTCTTCTTCTAAAAGAATTCATCGCCTGATAAAGCTCCTGATTACTCCGGACAGCAGAAAGCGCTTCCTGATAATTTCTGTATTCTTCGCTGTTTTTAATTGATTCGTTTAACTGTTTCGCAAGCTCTATCATATTAAACCCTCATCCGACTGCAAATTGACATTTGCAGACACCTTCTCCCCAAGGAAAAGGTTTTTCCTTTCCATAATTCAACCTTCAAAAACACATATTACACTTCCGTTATTATTGGCAGTATCATCGGATTCCTCTTAGTTCTCTTCCACAGAAATTCACCCAGATCATCCTTGATCGCAGTCTTGATCTTACCCCAATCAGTAATATTCCTGTTAAGACACTCCGTAAGGGCATCCTCTACCACATCATGGCATTCCTCCATCAGATTCTCGGACTCCCTTACATATACAAAGCCACGCGACACAATATCAGGTCCCGCAACCAACAGATTACTGTGCTTCTCAAGAGTAACCACAACAATTATAAGACCATTCTGTGACAAATGCTGTCTGTCACGAAGCACTATATTACCTACGTCTCCGACGCCCAAACCGTCAACTAATATTCCCTGAGCCGTTACATTACCGGTAATCTTAGCCTTTTCTTCAGAAAGCTCTAATACATTACCGTTGCTCATTATAACTACATGATCCTTCTCAACTCCCATTTCACGGGCAAGCTCCGCATGACGCTTAAGATGTCTGAACTCTCCATGAACAGGAATTGCAAACTTCGGTCTGGTCAAGGCATATATAAGCTTAAGCTCCTCCTGACAGGCATGACCTGACACATGGGTATCCTGAAAGATTACCTCTGCGCCCTTCATCTCAAGCTCATTGATGATCTTGTTGATAGCCTTCTCATTACCCGGGATTGGACTTGAGCTTAAAATAACCGTATCGCCCGGCTTGATACTAACCCGGTTATGGATACTTGCAGCTATACGAGAAAGCGCTGCCATATTCTCGCCCTGACTTCCGGTAGTTATAAGCACTATCTGTTCATCCTTATAATTCCTGATCTCCTCTATATCGACCATGGTATTTTCAGGTATACTGATAAAACCGAGCTCTTCTGCCGTATTGATAACATTGACCATACTTCTGCCTTCAATGACCACTTTCCTTCCGTACTTGTGGGCACTATTGATGATCTGCTGCACTCTGTCTACATTTGATGCAAATGTCGCAATAATAAGTCTGTTATTTCTGTGCTCGGCAAATAAAATATCAAATGTTCTTCCGACCTTCTTCTCACTTGGAGTAAAGCCCGGTCGTTCAACATTAGTCGAATCAGCCATTAGCGCAAGAACTCCTTTTTTACCAAGCTCCGCATAACGCTGCAGATCTATTGTCTCACCGAATACCGGTGTAAAATCCACCTTAAAATCTCCTGTATGCACAAGGATTCCGGCAGGAGTATATATTGCAAGACCTGCAGAATCGGCAATAGAATGATTAGACCTTATGAATTCAATTCTAAAACATCCAAGATTAATAGTCTGTCCATACGATACTACCTTACGCTTGACATTATTAAGCAGATTATGCTCTCTAAGCTTGTTGTCGATAAGACCCACAGTAAGCTTTGTAGCATAAATGGGCATATTGATCTGCTTCTCAATATAAGGGATCGCTCCTATATGATCCTCATGTCCATGGGTTACCACAAGTCCTTTAACCTTGTCTTCATTCTCCTTTAAATAACTGACAT
>OMSZ01000330.1 GCA_900313855.1 uncultured Eubacteriales bacterium | reverse complement strand
TCGAATTTTATCACATTATTAAAGTCAAATAATATTGCCGTAGAATAACAAGTAGATAAAAGCACGTAAATACGTTGTTTTTCACGTTGGATAATATTTGTGCATTTTTCAGATATAATATGTGATATCAACCAGTCATATTTTTTATACTAAACGTTTAATTATTTATTAGCACTCAGCACGAATGAGTGCTAATTTTTTCTTGACTTTTATTATCCCACATACTACAATATCAATTAAGCGCTTTTGTTACTTATTATATATAACGCTAATCTATGCGACTAACCTCTTAAGACCAATGTAGTTTGTGTCAGGTTATCTCATATATTGATTAAAGTAATAATAAGTATTAAAGCATAACAGAATCAAGAAAAAGGAGATGCAGTAAAATGGCAAAAAAGAAAGGCAGCTTATCAATTAACAGCGAGAATATCTTTCCTATTATTAAGAAGTGGTTGTACTCAGACCATGATATCTTTGTTCGTGAGGTAATATCTAATGCCTGCGATGCAGTTACGAAATTAAGAAAGCTTTCATTGATTGGAGAATTTGAGGAACCTGATGATTACAAATACCGTATTGATGTGATCGCAAGTCCTAAGGATAAAACACTCACATTTATAGATAACGGTATCGGTATGACAGCCGATGAGGTCAATGAATACATTAATCAGATTGCCTTCTCAGGTGCTTCTGATTTCTTAGAGAAATATAAAGACAAGGCAACAGACGATCAGATCATCGGTCACTTTGGTCTCGGCTTCTATTCTACATTTATGGTCGCAGACAAGGTTACGATCAATACCCTTTCATATCAGGATGGCGCAAAGCCTGTATTCTGGGAATGTGACGGCGGAACCGATTATACAATGTCTGATGGTGACAGAACAGAGCACGGTACAGAGATCACTCTTTATCTTAATGAAGACTGCTATGAATTCGCCAACGAATACAGAGTTAAAGAGGTACTTGAAAAATACTGTTCATTCATGCCGGAGGAGATATTCTTCACCAATGCTGACGAGGCCAAGGAAGAAAAGACAGATGTTGTCGACTCTACCGCTTCAGAGGTAAAAGAGAAAAAGAAAGATAAGAAGTCTGAGGATAAAAAAAATGAGGCAGATAACAGCAAGGAAGCCGAAACTGCCGAAAATAATGATGAAGATAAAGTTGAAGAAGAAAAAGACTCAGATAACGAAGCCGATGAAGCTGATGAGGAGCCAAAAGAAAAACCTATCAACGATACTCATCCTCTTTGGACAAAGCATCCTAATGACTGTACTGAGGAGGAATACAAGGAATTCTACAGAAAAGTATTCTTAGATTTCAAGGAGCCGCTTTTCTGGATCCACCTTAATATGGATTATCCATTCAACTTAAAGGGTATCCTCTACTTCCCTAAATTAAATACTGAATATGACACATTAGAGGGTAAGATCAAATTGTATAATAACCAGGTATTTATTGCTGATAACATCAAGGAAGTTATCCCTGAGTTCCTCTTATTGTTAAAGGGTGTTATCGATTGTCCTGACCTTCCGCTTAACGTATCAAGAAGCGCACTTCAGAACGATGGTTTTGTTAAGAAGATCTCTGACTACATCACCAAGAAGGTTGCCGACAAGCTTTCGGGAATGTGCAAGACCGATCGTGAAAACTACGAGAAATACTGGGACGATCTTTCACCATTTATTAAATTCGGCTGCTTAAAGGATGACAAATTCGAGGAAAAAATGAAAGATTTCATCCTCTACAGAAACATTGACGGCAAATATCTCACACTCACAGAGTATCTTGAAGCCGGCAAGGAGAAATACGAGAATACCGTATTCTATACTGACAATGAACAGACCCAGTCACAGTACATCAATATGTTCCGTGAGCAGGGAATTGATGCTGTCGTTCTTGACCACAACATTGATAATCCATTCATCACTCACCAGGAACAGAAGCATGAGGGCGTTCATTTTGCCAGAATCGATTCAGACATAACCAATACCTTCAAGGAAGAGGTTTCAGAAGACGAGCTTAAAGAGACAACTGAGAAGCTTTCAGAAACCTTCAAGAAAGCTCTTGATAACGACAAGCTTGAAGTTAAGGTTGAAAAGCTTAAGAATGCTTCTATCTCCTCAATGATTACACTTCCTGAGGAAACAAGAAGAATGCAGGATATGATGAAGATATACGCAATGGGCGGCAT
>OMSZ01000095.1 GCA_900313855.1 uncultured Eubacteriales bacterium | reverse complement strand
TAAATCGGAAGGTACACACAACTCTACAACACTTAAGATGCAGACCAATGCAGGTTATAAACCTCAATATATCGTATATCAGCTTGTGGGAAGTGATTATAAAAAGGTTGGTTCTACAAGCGGCGATTCTTGTACAATTAAGAATCTTAAACCTAATAGTGAATATACATTTAAAGTTGTTGCATGTGATGGAGATATTGAGGGTGGTGCTACAATTCATAAGGCTATCACTGCACCTAATAAAAAAGTTAGCGGTATTAAGGTGAAGTGCACAGGATGCAAATACTACAAAGGAAGAAAGCCTACATGGGAGTATTCAAGATTTTCAGGCTGGTATAAAGTAAGCCATCCGGCGCGCAGTTATGCATCGGTTAAGGTGAATTATAAGAAACCAAAGGGAGCTTCTTATGTTATGGTAAATGGCAGTAATACTAAGAGTGGAAAGAGCGTTTCGATATCGTTCTACGGAAAAGTAAAGGCAGGAAAGAAAACAGGTGTTACTTTCAGAGCAGTTAGAGAGGCGAAAGACAGTATTGCTTACGGACCTACAACTACTAAAAAAGTAACACTTAAAGGTGCAAAATAGTAATTTGATAATAATAACAGACTCCCGAAAACAATACGTTTTCGGGAGTTTTTTATAAATATGGGCAGTTTTTGGAAAATAAAAATTGATATAAATGTTTTTAGTGGAATATATGCAGGATGGTTATCTTTCCTTTACATAAAAGGCAAAAAGTGGTATCATATTGCATATGTACAAATAATGTATGGGAGGTTTTTTCATGAACGTTAAGATTCAGCAGTGGATGAACTGGATATTATTTGATGAGTTGATGGAAGGCAAGATTAATGCGCCTAAGCAGATACTCGGTAATCATGATTATGGTGAGGGACAGATGATCACCGTATATAAGCCGCATTCAGTAAGCTGTAAGGTTGTTGCTCCTTCAGGTAAGGCGGAATATGATATGGAGAAGATTGATGACAGAGGTTTTTATGCGCTTTATCTTCCCAAGAAGAAGTTTGCAGGTAACAAATATCGTATTGTTACTAATTATCAGGATGGTTCTACGATCATTTCAGCAGATCCATACAGCTTTGAGACTCAGATCGGTGATATGGATGTATATCTTTTCTCAGAGGGCAATCACTGGGAGATTTATAAGAAATTAGGTGCGCATCCTATGAAGATAGACGGTGTTGCCGGAACATATTTTGCAGTATGGGCTCCACACGCAAGACGTGTATCTGTTGTAGGAAGCTTTAATATGTGGGATGCAGCATTACATCCGATGAATATGCAGGGAAGCTCAGGTATATATGAGCTATTCATTCCTGATGTCGGGGAGGATGCAGTATATAAGTTTAATATTCTTACACGTTATGGTGAAGAGATTTATAAGGCTGATCCGTTTGGTAATTGTACACAGTTCCGTCCGGATAACGCCAATGTTGTTAAGGATCTTACCAAGTATCATTGGAAGGATTCCGCATGGATGGATAAGTGTAAGAATGTAACAAGAAATGATGCCATGAGAAAGCCGATGGCTATATATGAAATGCATCTTGGCTCATGGAAGAAGAAAATTGAGGATGATGATAACGGTTTCTTCTCATACAGAGAATTAGCTCCTATGGTTGCCGATTATGTTAAAGAGATGGGTTATACTCATATTGAGCTTATGGGTATCGCGGAGTATCCTTTCGACGGTTCATGGGGATATCAGGTAACCAATTACTATGCGCCGACAAGAAGATACGGTGATCCTGAGGATTTCATGTATTTTGTTGATTATATGCATAAGAACGGTATCAGCGTGATACTTGACTGGGTACCGGCTCATTTCCCAAGAGACGCTCACGGACTTGGAAAGTTTGACGGAATGCCTCTTTACGAGCATCCGGATTCAAGACGTGGTGAGCATCCTGACTGGGGCACTTATATTTTTGATTTTGGAAGAAATGAAGTATCTAACTTCTTGATTGCCAATGCTTTGTTCTGGGCTAAGGAATATCATGTGGATGCCCTTAGAGTTGATGCTGTTGCTTCAATGCTCTATCTTGACTATGGTAAACAGGATGGCAACTGGCTGCCGAATGAGGATGGCGGTAATGAGAATTATGATGCTATCAAGCTTTTGATGAAGCTTAATAAGACTATTGAGGAGCAGGAGCCCGGCGTATTCGTTATAGCTGAGGAGTCTACCTCGTGGGCAGGAGTTACGGCACCTGTTTCAATGGATGGTCTTGGATTCCTGTTTAAATGGAACATGGGCTGGATGAATGACTTCCTTGAGTACATGAAGCTTGATCCTTATTTCAGACAGTTTAATCATAACAGACTGACTTTCAGTCTTATGTATGCATATTCAGAGAACTTCATACTTGTTATTTCTCATGATGAGGTTGTTCATCTTAAGTGCTCGATGATCAATAAGATGCCTGGACTTCATGATGATAAGTTTGCGAACTTAAGAACAGCTTATGGATTTATGTATGGACATCCGGGTAAGAAGCTTCTGTTCATGGGACAGGAGTTTGCGCAGCCGAGAGAGTGGAGCGAGATGCGCAGTCTTGACTGGTTTGAATTGGATGGTCCTGACGCAAGATTCCACAAGGGTATGCAGAATTATGTCAAAGCCCTCAATAATATGTATCATGATTATGATGCTATGTATTATAACGATCAGGATCAGATGGGATTTGAATGGATCAATTGTGATGATCCTCAAAGCAGTATAATATCATTTATCAGACGTGGTTCTACCGCAAAGGATCAGTTATTGTTTGTATGTAACTTTACTCCTATGGACAGAGATGGCTTCATTGTAGGTGTTCCGTGTCCGGGCAAATATACCGAGGTTCTCAATTCGGATTCTGAGGAATTTGCAGGACTTAATCGAATTAACCCTAATCCAATAGAGGCAGTTCCTGAACCTTGGGATGGCAGAAAACAGTCTATAACCTTCCATCTTCCGCCTCTTTCTGTTGTAGCTTTCAGGTATGATTACAAGGATCCTGATGCGAAGAAGGCAGAGCCTAAGGCAATAGAGAAGAAAACAACAGCCAAGAAGACAACTGCTAAAAAGACAGAGAGTAAGTCTGCTTCAAAGAGTATGTCTTCAAAGACAACAGGTAAGTCTGCATCAAAGAGTACTGCCAAGAAAACGACGGCGACTAAGTCTGCTAAGAGTACAGCAACTAAAGCTGCTGCACCTAAGAAAACTACAGCTGCACCAAAGAATACAGATAATAAGTCTTCTTAAATAGTAGAAGAACTTTATAATATGTGTGTTATAAGGTGAGTCTTAAGACGTTAAATGTCTTAAGACTCGTCTTTTTTATTTCGCAGACGAAATGCTATTTTATTAAAATAGTAACAGAAAGTGCTTTGTCAATAATGATAATTTGCTATTATCGGGTATGTTTTATAACGGTCTTTTGGCATTTTCACCACAAATCGTTAAAAATTCATTGAAATATCGGCGTTTTTCCAAGCTTCATTTATTCATAAATTCTTGAAAGGGGAACTTCTTTGTGATAAACTGTGTAGCGAATGCAAAAAGGAAGTAATATAACAATATCTTGTGTGTTAGCTTTGTATAACTCACAAAACTTAAGTTAAGAAGGATGAAGGAATATGAAGATTTCAAGAGATGATATTCGTAACGTAGCGATTATTGCACATGTTGACCATGGTAAAACAACACTTGTAGATGAGCTGTTGAAGCAGAGCGGTGTTTTCCGTGAAAATCAGGAAGTGGCAGAGCGTGTCATGGATTCTAATGATATAGAAAGAGAGAGAGGTATTACAATTCTTTCTAAGAACACGGCGGTTCACTATAAGGGTACGAAGATTAATATTATTGATACTCCGGGACATGCAGATTTCGGTGGTGAGGTTGAGCGTGTGCTTAAGATGGTTAATGGTGTTATTCTTGTGGTGGATGCTTTTGAGGGTGCAATGCCGCAGACTAAGTTCGTGCTTAAGAAGGCGTTAGAGCTTGATCTTCATGTGATAGTTTGTGTTAATAAGATAGATCGTCCGGAGGCAAGAATAGAAGAGGTGGAAGAAGAGGTGTTAGAGCTTTTGCTTGACCTTGAAGCTACTGATGAGCAGCTTGACTGTCCGTTTATCTATGCTTCCGCTAAGGATGGTGTTGCAAAGAAGAATCTTGATGATGATGCGGTAGATATGGCACCGCTCTTTGAGACAATAATAGATTATATTCCGGCGCCGACAGGTGATCCTGAGGCTGATACCCAGGTACTTATTTCAACAATTGATTATAACGAGTATGTGGGCAGAATTGGCGTTGGTAAGGTTGATAACGGAACATTAAAGCTCAATCAGGAGGTGTTGCTTGTCAATGCGCATGATGAGAGCAAATGCAAGAAGGTTAAGATCGGAAAGCTTTATGAATTTGAGGGACTTGACAGAGTTGAGGTTAATGAAGCCGGTATAGGTTCCATTGTTGCTATTTCGGGTATAGCAGATATTCATATCGGTGATACCCTTTGTTCTGTGGATAATCCACAGCCTATCCCATTCCAGAAGATATCAGAGCCGACTATTTCCATGAATTTTATGGTTAATGATTCTCCGCTTGCAGGAAAGGAAGGAAAGTTTGTTACTTCAAGGCATATTCGTGACAGACTGTTCAGAGAGCTTAATACCGATGTTTCACTTCGCGTAGAGGAAACAGAGGGTACAGATACATTTAAGGTATCAGGACGAGGAGAGCTTCATCTTTCCGTGCTTATAGAGAATATGAGACGTGAGGGATATGAATTTGCAGTAAGTAAAGCAGAGGTTATCTACAAAGAGGATGAGAACGGCAAGAAATTAGAGCCGATGGAGATCGCATATATCGATGTACCTGAAGAATTCTCCGGTACGATCATAAGTATGCTCAATGAGCGAAAGGGTGAATTACAGGCTATGAACCCGGCTCATGACGGTACGGTAAGATTGGAATTTAATATTCCTGCAAGAGGTCTTATAGGCTTTAGAGGAGATTTTATGACCTCTACAAAGGGAACAGGTATAATTAATACAATATTTGACGGATATGGACCGTATAAGGGTGATATGATGTATAGAAATCAAGGCTCTCTTATAGCTTTTGAGTCGGGAACATCTATAACCTATGGTCTCTTTAATGCACAGGAGAGAGGAACTTTATTCATTGGTCCCGGTGAACAGGTGTATTCAGGAATGGTTATAGGCCAGACCGGTAAAGCATAGGATATAGAGCTTAATGTTAGTAAGGCAAAGCATCTTAACAATACCCGTGCTTCCGGTTCGGATGATGCATTAAAGCTTACGCCGCCTAAGATATTAAGTCTTGAACAGGCATTAGAGTTCATAGATACCGATGAGCTTCTTGAGATTACACCGGAGCATATAAGAATACGTAAGAAGATTCTTGATCCGACGCTTAGAAAGAGATCGAAAATTAACCGTGGTTAATCATCAATAGTAATGAGGATATTATGGAACAGGAAAAGACAGTTGATCAATCTAATATTGATATAGCCGGTAAAACGGGCGAAGACAGCTTGAATGCTCCGGATAAAGAAGGTAATGGTAATAACGGTGGCATAAGTACCGGTACCAACGGGAATAATTCCGACAATAGGAAGCCTGCGCCTAAGAAAAAGATTCGTACAGGTCATCTTGCATGGGATAAGCTTGATAATACAGCTAATCTTTTTCCGGTTATTGCGACAGAAGATATGTCCAATGTATACAGGATTTCCGTTACACTTACAGAGGATGTGGACAGGCTGCTGCTTCAGGAAGCGCTGGATAGGATATTGCCTCAGTTTCTTGTTTTTAGAATGAGACTCAAAATGGGCTTTTTCTGGTATTATTTTGAGGAGAATACAAAGCCTGCGCCGATCGTATGTGAGGAATACTCATATCCCGGTGCATATATCAACAAGAGTAAGAATAATCAGTATATGTTCCGTGTTACCTATTATGGAAGAAGGATCAATTTAGAGGTCTTCCATGCATTGACCGATGGCTATGGCGGAATTCTGTTTCTTAAAGAATTGGTATATCAGTATTTAAGACTCAGATATCCTGAATTGCTTAATCAGGTCAAGGATAAGATATCTTCCGGTATCTTTTTGGATCAGGAAGACAGCTATGTTAAGAATTTTAAAAAGGGACACGCTAAGGTATATAATTCCGATAAGGCTCTTACTTTAAAGGGTGAGAAATTCCCAAAGGGTGAGATTGGAATAATACACGGATATATGCCGGTTGACCAGTTAAAGGCTGCGGGTAAGAAATACGGAGTTACGATAAACCAGTATCTTGTTTCCGTTTTTGTATATAGCGTTTACAGGGAGTATCTTAAAGGTCTTCCTTCTAAGTATCCCATAAGCTGTTGTGTTCCTGTCAATCTTAGACCTTATTATGATTCACATACAATGAAGAATTTCTTCGCAATGGTATCGGCAGTATTCAAACCGACCAAAGAGGATTATTCGTTGGAGGAAGTGATAAGAATAGTTTCAGGCAGCTTGAAGGATCAGATAACGCCGGAGAATCTTAATAATATCATGTCATATAATGTTTCAAATGAGCAGAATTGGATACTAAGGGCAATTCCATTAGTTGTTAAGAATTTTGCAATGAAACAGGTTTACGGAATGTCTGCAAAGGCAACAACCGCTACTATTACCAATATCGGTAATATTGATCTTAAGGAACCATATAGGAAATACGTTGAGAATTTCTATACTATTTTATCAATGTCAAAAGGGCAGAATATTAAAGCAGGTATTTGTTCTTATAATGGAATTCTTACCTTGACATTTAGTACATGCCTTGTCAATACTACGATACAGAAAAGATTTTTCCAGATAATATCAAGGGATGGCGTTAATGTAGGTATAGAGACTAACGGTGCTTATTATGAGTAGAACGGAGATTGTTTTATGAATATATGCAGAAATTGTAATATACATGTTAATGATGAAATAGATGTATGCCCTTTATGTCATAGTGTTCTTGATGACGATATGACTGAGGAGGAGATAAGTACTGCCAATACTCTTATTCATCAGGGCTCAGAATATCCGGATGTCAGAAAAAGAGAGAAGAGGATGAATATAGTTATGCGTGCTATCCTTTTTCTTTTTATTGTTGCGGAGATCGGTCTGGTCATAATTAACAGAGCAGTTACTCCTAATTTCTGGTGGTCCGCAATCAGCGGTGCAGCGATGGTTTATATTTATTCATCGATGATCTACTGGATCAAGCATGATGCAGGTTTTGCAGCCAAAATCGGTATTCAATTAGTTATTACCATGGTAATGCTTATCGGAATTGATTATTTTGCCGGGTGGAACGGATGGTCAATCAAATACGCAGTACCCGGAGTGATATTATTCGGTGATGCAGTAGTATTTTTCTTGATGATGCTTAATCGTCAGTATTGGTACAGCTACACGCTTCTGCTTTTGTTTATCGGAGTCTGCAGTTTGGCGATATTGTTTTTATATACAACGAAATGGATCACGAATGTTGTACTTCCGATCATATGTGTAGCAGTAACGGGTATTTATCTGTTAGGCACTATAATATTTGGAGATCGTCAATTTACAAGAGAGTTGAAACGAAGATTTCATGTGT
>OMSZ01000137.1 GCA_900313855.1 uncultured Eubacteriales bacterium | reverse complement strand
CTTGTACCCCGACTGAGTATAGTTTGACATAACCCCCACCTACACCTAAGCTTAGAGGTGGGGGATTTCTCCGACTGAGTTAAATATCAATTCATTTGTTATATAACGATCAGTTCTTTAGGCGAATGCGAAAGAAGCTCATACCCATCCTCTTTAACAACAACAAGGTCTTCTATCCTTACGCCAAATTTGCCGGGAAGATATATGCCAGGCTCGTCAGTTATAACCATATTCTTTTCTGTTATAGTATCACACTTAGGTGAAAATCTCGGTTCCTCGTGAATAAAAAGCCCTACGCTGTGACCAAGTCCATGACCGAAATAATCCCCATATCCTTTATTCCTGATATGATCTCTTGCAAGCGCATCGATATCGCTGCATTTAACCCCTGCTTTAATCCCTTCTAATGCAAAAAGATTAGCATCTAAAACTATCTGATAGACCTTCTTCATCTCATCAGTAGGCTTACCCACGGCAATAGTCCTCGTCATATCAGAACAATATCCCTCATAGACACAGCCGAAATCCATAGTAACGAAATCGCCGTTTTCAATAACCTTATCAGTAACCTGAGCATGAGGCATGGATGAATTCCTGCCACTTGCCACAATGGTATCAAATGATAGCTTTGACGCACCCTTTCTTTTCATGAAAAACTCAAGCTCTATCGCAATCTCCCGTTCTGTCATTCCCGGCTTAATGATTGACAATATATATGTAAATGCCTCATCTCCGATAGTCTCGGCCCTTTTTATAAGTGAAAGCTCTGTATCATCCTTAACCATCCTCGGTTTGTTGAGCTTTTCTCCGGCAACAATGAGATCACACCCCTTTAAGGTATCCTTAAGCTTTAAATATCTTGAAAGCTTCATCGAATCCTCGATGGCAACGGTGATTATAGAATTCTCATCACGGTTTACATAACAATCATTTCCATTCAAATTACAACTATTCATCTCATTTATTATGTTATCAGTATTATAATATGATAATACCGCACATATAACCTCGATATATGTTTTATTGTCAAGTCTGACAAGCGGCACATCAGGACTTTCCTTCTCAACCTGCTCATAATACCTTGAATCGGTAATTATACACATACCTTTTTCTCTTATAGCCTTTTGAATATTCTCATTAAGAATAACCATTTTATTGTTGTTACTATTTATGTCGTTATCATTATTGACATTATTCTTATTATTGCTATTATTGTTATCATTTTTACCGGAAACAGTAATCCCATCTTTGCCCCGATTATTACTTACATTATCATCAGGCATAATAATAAACATTGCCTCTCCGCCGGTAAATCCGGTATAATAGCGAAGGTTTTCGGGACTGTCGATCATTGCAGCTTGAAATCCGTTGTTAATACATATTCTTTTTAATTCATAACGCCTTTGTTCATAGATATCTGCTTTATCATCAACACTTCTCATATCAATAATTATCTCTCCAATTTTACTTTATAACTTCTAAAATCTTTCCTGATCTATTTTTACGATCGTTCCAATTCTTGTGTTCCAATACCTTTCATGATGCATCTCAATATCTCCACGATTATTACTGTATAGCTTCCAATATCTTTGCATTGATCTATCTCACTATCTTTCCAATTCTTGCGTTATAGCTTCTAACACTTCTTCAAGATCATTGGAATTCGTATCAATATTTTTGTCACAGGCTTTTTCGTATAAAGGTCCTCGCTCCTTCATCATTGCACAAATCTTTGCATAGGGATCATCACACTTAAGCAGCGGTCTTTTAGTATCATCTTTAACCCTGTCATATATTGTGCGATTAGCCGCAGTCAGGTAGAAAACTTTTCCAATCTCCTTTAATAGTAAAGCATTCTCTCGTCGAAGCGGCACTCCACCGCCGGTTGCAAGTACTGTATTATTAAGGCTATCCCGAAGCTTACTTAAAGTCTTAGTTTCAATCCTCCTAAACTCTGCTTCACCCTTTTTTTCAAATATTTCAGCGATACTCATTCCTGTTTCATTAACTATATACTCATCAGTATCAATGAAATCCATTGAT
>OMSZ01000072.1 GCA_900313855.1 uncultured Eubacteriales bacterium | reverse complement strand
TTTCGATGTACCCCCGACGGAGAGGGTGGGATTCGAACCCACGTGCCCTTGCGGACAAACGGTTTTCAAGACCGCCTCGTTATGACCTCTTCGATACCTCTCCATAAGTCAATCAAGTTGATTCAATATATAAAATATACTTTATCAAAACCGCCCACTTCGTTAGCGGCAATGACTATATTAACACGTAGTCAGTTCTGTGTCAACAACTTTTTTCATGTTTTATCCAAAAAAATTTTTGCGATAAAAATGTCCTCCGGAGTAGTTATTTTGATATTACTGTAACTACCAAAAACCATCTTTGATTTCCTGCCCAGATAGCGTTCAATTATCATTGTATCATCGGTAACATTAATATTATTCTCTTTCTCCATCTCCTGGTATGCATGAATCAAATCTTCATATATAAATGCCTGTGGAGTCTGAACCTGCCACAGATATTGTCTGTCAGGTGTATCTATTCCATAATCCTCATCATCAACAACCTTAATAGTATCCTTTGCAGGGACACCCAAAGAGCACGCTCCGCTTACCAGCACATCCTCCATCAGTCTTGTTATCATATCATTATCAAGACAGGGTCTTGCCCCATCATGGATCAAAACGTAATCGGTACCCACTGCCGCGTCTAAGCCATTCTTAACAGACCAGTACCGTTCTGTTCCTCCGGCAATTATTTCTTTCACTTTATTAATATGATATTTCTCCACTATATCCTTACGGCAATACTCAATATCCTCTTCTCTGGTCACAAGAATAATATCATCAACATCGCTATCCTGAAATGCTTTCAAAGAATAATATATTACTTCTTTATCATTAATTAACATATATTGCTTTGGAATATCAGATTTCATTCTGCTGCCTTTTCCCGCTGCCAATACTATCGCGGTAAAATGTTTATCCCTGAACATATACTATAACCTCTCTCCGATCTTAAGATTAGGAACTGCGTTCAGATCAAGCCCGTGTCTTACACCTTTAATAAAACTGTAATATCCCGCTGTACCTATCATTGCAGCGTTGTCTGTACAGTACAAAGGAGAAGGATGGAAAAATGATATTCCTGCTTTCCTGCATTCATTCTCGATATTACTCCTCAATGAAGAATTCGATGCAACACCTCCGGCTATCGCAAGCTTATCCATGCCAAATTCTTTAACGGCATGAATAGCATGAGTTGTTAAGACATCAATTACCGCCTTTTGGAATGAAGCAGCAACATCAGCCCTGTTGACCTCTATATTCTTCATCTCGCATTGATTGAGATAATTAAGTACTGCTGATTTCAAGCCGCTAAAACTGAAATCATATTCATTGCCATCAACCTTTGCACGCGGGAACGCGATCGCATCCGGATTACCTTCCTTTGCCAGCGCATCGATCTTAGGGCCTCCGGGATATCCCAACCCGATAGCTCTGGCCACCTTATCAAAGGCTTCTCCTGCAGCATCATCTCTGGTTCTTCCTATTATCTCAAACCTGTCATAATCCATAACCCTTACAAGATGAGTATGACCGCCCGAAACGACCAGACACATAAACGGCGGCTCCAAATCCTTGTTCTCGATATAATTAGCAGCTATATGCCCTTCTATATGGTGTACTCCAACAAGAGGTTTATTTGAAGCATATGCCAGTGCCTTCGCCTCTGCCACTCCAACCAAAAGAGCCCCTACAAGACCAGGGCCGTAAGTCACAGCTATCGCATCCATATCTTCAAGCTTCATGTTCGCACTTTGCAATGCTTCTCTTATAACCTGATTGATCTTTTCTATATGTTTTCTCGAAGCTATCTCCGGAACCACCCCGCCATAAAGCTTATGCAATTCAATCTGAGAAAAAATAATGTTAGAACATTCTTCCCTTCCGTTCTTCATTACCGCAGCAGCAGTCTCATCACAGGAAGATTCAATTGCCAGTATGTATATATCTTTTTCCATTATCAATAAACCTCATACATCTAAATAATCAGTATCAATATTAAAAGCCATAAGACCTTTCACAGACTATTCCTTTGCAGCGTCAGAATTAGTATCAGCCATCCATCCTAATATCTTCCACCTGCCAAGCTTATCCTTTCGCAAAAGGTATTCCTGATCACCCTTCATTGTTGCATTGTCAACTCTTATGATCACACCAACTCTTAATCTGGCATATTCCACACCGTCCTCAGTATTATATGTGATCTGACTTGCTTCCGGTAATGTATAGCTTACATATTTCTGTTTGTTATCTTTATAGAACTGAATATCATTCTCTAATGATTTCAACTGAGCTTCTTCGGTATTATAATTAAGAAGTTCATCATCAAACAATTCCCTTATCTTCCTGTTGGCGTCAAAGAGCTCATCCTTGGAAAATTCGTTATTGTATGCCATCTTCATATAACGGCAATGCAGCTTGACAGTCTCCCTGACAGTCTTAGGATAAGCTTCATCAAAATTATAATTAAGAAGCTTCTCTATCTCTGAAGTATTTTTCACATTATTACGACCGGAGAAATTATTCATACGGTTGCTAAGCGTAATATAAAACAACAAAACTCCAATTGCAATTATAACAACTGCTATCGCAAATCCTTTTGTACCCGCTTTCTTCTTCATATTCAATCCTCCTTGAAAACAAGAGTAGTTGTTCTACGATCCTTAGGAATAACTGTACATGGGAAAATGTTACCGGCAACCTCTTTATAATCCTGAGGTCTTGCAAGTGATGGCGAAAAATGTGTAAGCCACAATTCAGCAACGTCGGCCTTCTTTGCAATATCGGCAGCCTCATAAAACATCATGTGCTTGTTTTCCTTAGCTTTGCTTTCCTTCTCCTTTTCCCCATACATTCCTTCACATATGAACAGATCCGATGAAACCGCATTCTTTACAATACTGTCAGTTGGTCTTGTATCCGTACAATAGGTAAGCTTTATTCCCTTTCGCGGTTTCCCCATAACCATATCGGGCGTATAAATTCTGTCACCCTCCTGTATGGTTTCGCCCTTTTGAAGTCTGCCCCAAAGTTGAAGAGGGATCGACTGCTCCTTTGCTTTGTCGGGATTGAATTTCCCTGCACGGTCAAGCTCCATACTGTACCCGTAACATGTTACGTTATGATTAACCTTAAATGCTTTTATTCTAAGTCCATTGATAACAAATGACTCTTCATCCTTTTCCAATTCTATGAATTTGATCTCAAAAGGCAGCTCCGGCGCGATCACCCTTAACGAATTGACAACCTTCTCCAACCTCTTAGGTCCTATCATCGTTACAGGCTCGGTTCTCTCAGCATTACCAAGCGTAAGCAAAAGACCGGGCAGACCGCTTATGTGATCAGCATGAAAATGTGTAAAGCAGATAACATCTATCGGCTTAACACTCCATCCCTGCTGTCTTATCGAAGTCTGTGTGCCCTCACCACAATCGACCAAAACACTCATTCCATTATATCTTATCATAAGCGATGTCAATGCGCGATATGGAAGCGGCATCATTCCGCCCGTACCTAAAAGACATACATCTATCATCTCTTACCTCTTTCTTTTCTATGAACAATTAATACAGCTGATTATAATAGCAGGCTTTATCCCAAAACCTTATCCATGATAATTGCATCATCTGTCGGATCAACATAGTAATTCTTCCTGATTCCCAGATCATCAAAACCTTTATCCCTGTAAAAGCGCTGTGCCGTTTCATTGGCTTTCCGTACTTCCAAAAGCATCCTTGTGCATTGAGCAAGTTTCGCTTCGTCAATCAGCTTATCAAGGATTCTTCCTGCAATACCCCGATTTCTGTAAGCTTCCTCTATCGCAATATTCAACAGCTCCGCTTCATCAGCAACTATCATTATTCCGCCAAAGCCTACAACCTCAGTCTTATCAAAACCACTATCTGCACAATGACACATTGCTACATAATAAATATTGTTATCATATCTGAGCACATCTTTAATGCCATCTAATGACCAATGCTCAGGAATATATTTCGCTGATATATCATAAACTCTCTCACAATGTTCAGATCTCAACCGGATTATTTCAATATGATCACTGTGCATTATCAGAACCCGCCTTACCTGCTCGTTCCCGTTCCGCCTGCGACATCCTAAGATATTCAGGGGTGAAATCATCAGCGTTTCCATACAATCCGCTATTATAATAATAAAATGCTCTTACTGCCAATGCCGATGCCCGCTGCTTGTTTACATGCGCCGGCGCAAAAGAATAAGGAACCTCCAATTGTTCTTTGATAACCGACTCATACACCGGAACACCATCCCCCAAAAATACGACCTCTTCACCGATCATATTAAGAGTTGTCAATAGTTCTTCGACAGCTATCGGTATCTGATCCTTAACCACCTGAAGCTCATGCTCCCGAAACCTGTAAAGCCCTGTATAAACCTGATTCCTTCTTGCATCCATTATCGGACATATCAAAGACTTACAATCATACAGATTCATTGCAAGCCCTTCAACAGTAGGAACTCCTATCAAAGGCTTATCAAGAGCAAACCCAAGTCCCTTAACCGTTGCCGAGCCTATCCTTAACCCGGTAAATGATCCCGGTCCCTTCGCAACAGCGATAGCATCGATACTATTCAAGTCAGTCTCTGTCATTTTCACTATCTCATCCAACATGGGAAGCAGAGTCTGTGAATGCGTCTTCTTATAATTAACTGTATATTCTGCAATCAGATTCTCATCCTCTACTATTGCCACAGAGGCAACCAATCCGGAACTGTCAACAGCAAGAATCTTCATCATATATCCTCCTAAGCTCAGCCAACTTCTGTTACTTCAATTCTTCTATAATCAAATCCTTTTTCAAGGTTTTTCTCAATGGTTACTCTTGTATATTGTTCGGGAAGAATATCGGATATCATATCCGCCCATTCAATAAGTGACACTCCGCCTCCATACACCATGTCGGCAAATCCCACTTCCTCCATCTCCTCCGGCTCCTCAATACGGTACACATCAAAATGATACAAGGTAAGTCTTCTGTCATCTCTGCCTTCATATTCCTGCACTATAGTAAATGTCGGACTATTAACATACTCCTCAATCCCAAGTCCCTTAGCAAAGCCTTGTGAAAAAAGTGTTTTGCCAACACCAAGATTACCGATCAGGCAGAACACATCTCCTGCCTTTGCATTAAGTCCAAGCTTTCGTGCCAATTCATATGTATCCTCAGGACTGTAACTATCGTATTCCATCTATATATCTCCATACTGTCTAAATTCGTTATATTTATAACCTTCGCTTTTATCAAACCTAAAGGGGTTCAAGCTCCAAATCATGATGTCAAGACTCGCTCGCGAGTCTTGCGCGCCGGATTCGGGTCTGCTTTAGCAGACTCACTTCCTATTCGAATCCGTGCGCATCCCG
>OMSZ01000348.1 GCA_900313855.1 uncultured Eubacteriales bacterium | reverse complement strand
CGCTCCGGCCTCAACTGCTGCCTCACAGGCAAGTACCTTCTCTTCATCCGTAAGAAGACACGTCTCAATTATAACCTTAAGAACAGCCTCCTGTCCTGTAGTATTGTTACGGCACACCTCTTTGACCTCTGCTATATCTTCTGTTACGAAGTCCCAGTCACCGTCCTTTACCGCACCCACATTTATAACCATATCTATTTCTGTTGCTCCATCCTCGATCGCTGTAAGCGTCTCCATCTTCTTTGCCATCGTACTCATTGCGCCGAGCGGAAATCCGATAACGGTACACACATCAATATCAGTGTTGATGAGCATCGACGATACCTGCTTTGTCCGTCCGCTGTTAACACATACAGACGCGAAATTATACTGTATCGCCTCTCTTACAATTCTGTTCACATCCTCACTTGTGGCATCCGCCTTAAGTATCGTGTGATCAAAATACTTGCTAAAGTCCATGTCCTTATTCTCCTTTTTTAATATTGATTATATAAGTCCTAATGCCTTCTTCGCCAGTTCATCCGCCATCTCGTTATACTTATCACCGGTATGCGCAGCCACCTTCTTAAATGTTATCTTGATCTTCTCACGCTGCTCCTTCACGAACTGCTTGTAACGAATCGTTCCCGGCTTATTCGCCTTCCATATATCGTCAGCCCATTTCTCTATTCCTTCGTAATCGTAATATATCTCAATCTCCTTATATCCATGCTCAACCGCCCACTTAATAGCCGTCTCACTTCCGAGTATCTCTCCGGCTACATTCCTCATGGTAACATAGTCCTCGTCGTTATCACTTCCGTTAAGTTCAATAACTTCATCCTGTAGAAGTATCACGCAGCCATAAGCGTATCTTCCTATCGAATGTTCATAACTGCCATCAACATATGCCTTAACGGAAACACCTTTTACAACAGAAACATCTTCCCCATCATTTTCCGTTACTCCTGCATCTTCATCATAACCATCAATCCAATTGTCTTCTATCTCTTTTTCAAGTTTCTTAAACATATTATAATAATCATTTTTTGTTCGATTTATGATATCTTGTGCAATGTCTTTATTATACGCATGTGCTACATTATTCCGAGAAACTAATGCGTCTAGCCATAATTTCTCATCATCAATCATATCAGCCTGAAATGCGGTCTTAAGAATAAGTTTCGGCGATCCTGTTTTACTTTCTGAATATCCATTATCCAAAAGAACTTCCTTCATTGCTTTAGAGGACTGTTCAAAACATATTTCATATAGCCCCACTAACCCCACCAACTCAACGTTTCCATATGGTTCTTCATAATCATAAATATCTTTTAAATTATGCAAACTTCGTTTAAAGTTTTCAAATTTTTTCATAAATAATTATTCCTTCCCTTTCTATGGACTTTCGCAAATCCTTATCAATCGGTCTATTCAAATCTACAACATCAAATCTTAGCAATGTATTAACATCTTCATCCAAACAAACAATAAAACCACTTGAATCACCACCATAAAATGCCAAATCAATATCACTCTTTATCTTGTAATCGCCTCTTGCACGCGAACCAAACAAAACTAATTTATCTACTCCATAATTCTCAGCCATCGTTTTTATTTCATTTATCAAATTATCACCAAGTCCGGTATCCGCATATTTTTCCATAACAACTCCTTAATGCTTCGCCCTTACAGCTTCCCACCTGTCAAACTGCTTACGGTACTGTTCATTAAGCCAGGCGATCATTGTCTTCTTACCCTCATCATCAAACGGAAACTGTGCAGTCTCCTTTTCCTCATCCGGCGTATTATCAAAGCTATATGGTTCCGGCCATATCGTAATATTAAATGTTGCCTCGCCCTTCTTATCCGCCGGAGCAAGCGACACATCCTCCATAGGTTCTCTGGCTATACGAAACCTCATTCCTCTGTGGCTTCCGTAATACGCCTGTGCATGCTCATACCAGGTAATCCCGTAAGAGTCCTTATTCTCTATCTCAATAAATGTTCTTTCTTCCGCCATTTCACATTTCCTTTCCTTCTCATAAAAACACATAGGCGATTACGATACACTTTCTTTCTGTTTTACTTTTGTACACAACCCCTATTTTAACAGAATTATCTTTGGGTTACAATAAATATCACTCTT
>OMSZ01000396.1 GCA_900313855.1 uncultured Eubacteriales bacterium | reverse complement strand
CATTTGGTTAGTTGCGATAGGTGTTGTGGTCTATGCAATTATGAATATGATGGGGAAGATATAGATGAATGCTAAAGGTTTGCTCGATAAAGCTAAAGAAAGATTATATGAACAGTCCCTTATGGATGCAGAGGATGATAATATCTTATATGTGTTAAGCAGGGAGTTTGATGAAACACATACTCACTCAAAGATTTTATTTCATCTGTTGTCAACTCCTTACAAGAAGGATAAAAGCAATAGTTTCCTAATAGCATTTCTAAGACAGATTGGTGTGCCGGAGCAATACATAGGTAATGAGAAATGGACTTTGTACCGGGAACGAACATTTGATGATGGAAGGATTGATTTTGTTCTTGAATCATCACAGTATGTTGTTGCTATTGAAATGAAGCTCGGAGCCGGTGATGGAAGTCAACAGTTGGAGAGATACGACAGATTTTGCAAGAGTAGACGGAAGGATTATGGACTGTATTATCTGACATTGGATGGTTGTGAACCTTCGGTGCAGAGTGTAGGTAACTTGGATAAATCACATTTTCATTGCATTAGCTTTGATAATGATATTCTAAGCTGGCTTGATAAATGCATGGAGTACACCGAACCGGATGGCTATAAGCAGGCGTTTATTAAGCAGTATATGGGGACGATTAAGCAGATTACGGGAAAGGGAACGATGTTCGGTATGAAAGATCTGATAAATGATTCTGAATCGGCATTTGCCATAATTGAATTATCAAAAGAGCTTGAGAACAAGATGGCGGATGTTATGCTGCATTTTCTTGATAAGCTTATCAAGTATGTCAAGGATAATGCAGGCTGTGAGTGTGAGCCCTATGATCTCAATATAGATGAATACTATTTCTCAAACAAGAAAACATATCCCGGATTCTATACGGTACTTGATTCCGTTCAGATAGGTACAATGGTTTACAGATTCTTTTTCTGCGTAGAGATTGAGGATAATCTTTATTATGGGTTTGGATTCGACAGGGTTAAGAAAAATGGCGAAGAAGAAAATGTCAGTATGGATGCCATGATGAAGAAGGATGCAGCATTTTATGAAGAATGTACTTCGGAGATTGATAAGATGCATATTAGGGATCTAAGGAAGGATAATAGTCTGTGGTGGGCTTATGCTGAGAACACCAAAGGCGGGAAACTTAATTTTAAACATTGGAGTTCCGGGGTTATAGAACTGATTGATGATATGGATGTTCAGGTAGAGTATATCGGGGATTATGTGGTTAATCAGGTGTTGAAGAAGTATAAACAATGATAGGAGAGCTTATGTACGGGTTATTTGAAGAAAAAGATTTAGATAAAACAATACAGTTGCTTGAATCAAAGGGTTATCAGCTCGTTAAGGAGAACAGGAAGCCTTCCATGTATAATACAAGGAATGAAGTCCTTGTAAGAGAATACAGGCTATCTGACAGGCTTGTATCTTTTCTGTATTCATATCAAGAACCTAGTGACGAATCGCCATCCGGACAGCATGTAATGATTGAACTAAAACTGGATGTTGAGGGCAAAGAGGAAACCATGATGAATAACGCCGGAAATTATGCAGACATTGAGAACTTTGTTAATGCGGATCAGGACAAGCTTGATGCAATGCTGTCGGCTACAAGGCAAAGGAGAGCAGAGGCGATGGATGGTTTTATACAAAGCCTGAAATAATGATTTTGTGTTTGTTGGTTTCATAAGAGGGGTGATGCTATGCCTGATTGGAATGGGAACGGAAATAATAATGATTCGTTCGATCATTTTATGAATCAGAAGGCTATGGGTGATATACAAAGCTCAAGTGGTCGTGGAACCGTTAAGTATATTGTTGTTATGGCTGTTTTTATCGGATTGGCTTTGTGGGCTTATGATATCAGTCTTTTGTGTTCTTTAGTGTTTATTGGGCTTGGGATAGCATTTGTCATAAATATGCAAAAAAGAGATAAAAGGTAGATTAAAAACGGAGGTGTATGCTTTGCAGGTATTAGTGGATGCGGATGCGTGTCCCGTATATACGATAGCGGAGAATATTGCAAAGAATTATAATGTGCCTTGCATTCTGTTATGCGATACCAACCACATTATTGAATCGGATTACAGTGAGGTTAGGACTATTGGTGCAGGTAAGGATGCCGTTGATATGGCACTTCTCAACATATGCGGAGCCGGTGATGTTGTGGTGACGCAGGATTATGGATTGGCTTCCCTTGCTTTGGCGAAAAAGGCGTATGTTATAAATCAATCCGGTATGCAATACACGGATGATAACATAGATAAGCTGCTGTTTGAGAGACACCTGGCAGCAAAGGAACGTAGTAAAGGCAAGAAGGGCAGAGTGGGAAAGATTAAGAAGAGAACCTCTGCTGATGACGGAAGATTTTCTAAGGCATTTGATATGTTATTATCAAGCCTTGTTGAATGTTAAAACTTTTGGTCAAGTTGACCAAAGGTTACAGAAAAGGACGGAATAGAAATGAAGCATTACAGACAGATTAT
>OMSZ01000032.1 GCA_900313855.1 uncultured Eubacteriales bacterium | reverse complement strand
TTGTACCCCGACTGAGTATAGTTTGACATAACCCCCACCTACACCTAAGCTTAGAGGTGGGGGATTTCTCCGACTGAGTTAAAAATCTACTCACAAAGCTCAAGGTTTTCCTCCATGACTGCCGAAAGCTTAAGATATTTGTCTATCTTATCGATCAGCATCTGGTTCTCGCCAATCTCCTGATTAACGAGCATCGAGTTGAGCATCTCAAATCTGTTCTCATAAGCCTCCGTCTCACCTTTGGCCTTCATAGCCTGCGACTCATATACCTTCGTAGCTCTGACATTTTCCTCAGGCATCTTATAGAGAAGATTCTCTCCATGGAACAACACGAACTCCTTCATGTAATATCCCGGAATAACCTCCATCATTCTGGCTGTTTTATTACACTCAGGCTTCTCAACGCCCGACTGAATATTATAAGCAAAGGATATCTGCTTACCGGCCTTGTCCTTAGTGACAACATAGGTCATCAAAAACAGATCCTTAGGTAATTTCATATATTTCTTAAAATGTCGGAAGAACGGGAACAGTATTCCACGTTTGACAAAATATTCAACCTCTTCCTGTATCCATCTTATCTCCTGTTCCTCTAACTTTGTCTTGCGGCTTAAATATCTAAGCAGCGCCGCCCGGCACATATCGTCCTGCCACTCGCATACCGCCATCTGCAATCTAAGCTCATCGAAGAAATTCTCCGGCATTTCCTGCTCTTCTATCATATAAGCAAACGAAGCACGTTTGAAGAATGCCTTAATGACCATTCCTCTCTTCTTCCTGTTTAGATACGACTCAAATACCTTAAATATCTGCTCATCCCACTGCTCCGTATATAAGGTAAGACAGATGATATTCTCCTCAAAGGTCTCAAGTCTTCTTACTCTGCCGACAGCCCTTCTCCAAAGCTTTATCATGTCTGAAAGTCCGCTCTGATAGTACTCTACCAGATATTCAAGCACTTCCGGAGTATCCTGCCCACTCTTGTAAATGTAGGTAGCGATCGAAATAAGAGTGTTCTCTCTTGCATACTGAGAAAACTCTCTAAGCGCCTCAACAAGTCTTGTAAGATTCTCTATCGTTACGCCCGTATACCCGAACGTTTTAATAGCAGCATAAGCCTTATCATAAAGTCCGCACATAATAAGTCCGTTAATATATTCGGCACCATTTTCTGCGGTAACATAAAGCGCATCAACCCGGTCAAGGTAGCTTCTTAATATATCTATATCAAAATGATCGCTGTAATAGCGTACGATTCCCCATATTGCCTGCTGCTTTGTCTCAAGGCTTATCTCCTTGAAGCTCATTATATCCCTTGCAATATTGACCTCTCTTGCATCCTTTGCATCATAAGCAGAAAGCTCATCATAGCGATATAATATATAACGGTAATCATCCCCCGCATACTGCGAAAGGATATCAATGTATCCCGACTCATCAAACAGCTTCTGCAGCTTATACGGAATAGTGCTCACATACCTGTTACGGTTTCTGTCAACCAATGTGATCACCGCGGACTCTGTTATCATATCCACATAAGCGACATGGTCTACGACCGGTACAATCTGTGGATCGTAGAGTTCCTTATGCGTCACGATCACCGCAACTATATTATCATTGACCACGGTTAATTTTCTCTTGAAGATAACCAGCGGAAGCTTTGCGGCATAATTAGCGTTAACCGACTGCGGTCTTAAGAATTCCTCATAGATCACAGACAGATCATCACTCATATTGCCCTTGATTATCTGCCCCTCCATAAATGCAAGCATATTAGGAAGATATTCATCATACTGTGACAGATAATGTCTCTTATTAGACACAACATTGGCATAGAGATATGCATACTCACTATCTGTAAGGAAACTCTTATAATTAAAATATCTAAGCACCGTATCAGGAATAAGATCATAGCGGCTCTTGTCAATGCTCCTCAAATAATTCTCCTGAATTCCCACGAGCTTATACCCGCATTTGATCCCTTCAAGGTAATACTTGTTATATCTGTTTTCAAGACGCCCTCCACGTATAAGCATTGTACAGATTATCCTGATCGTATCAGGTTTTCCGTAAATTTCATAAATCTTTGTAAGCAGGCGGAATATCCTGAATGAGAAGCCTCTTTCCTTCTCTGCCAAACGAAGGAATTCATCTATCACTTCTTTGCTCAGGTAATTATTCTTAAGACCATAAGAAATAGCTGAAAGCTCACAGGCGTCAAGCTTCTTTAACAACAGCGGCTCCTGGTTAAAAAGATCACAGACCTCGATCGCGAGAACGGGGCTTTCATAACCGCCCATGTATAAGCCCTCTATCTGCGAGAACAGCCACTGTTTGTCCTTTTGATAACGCTCATCAAGATTGAGCAGCAGCCAGAAAAAGAACACCTTCTCATCATGCAGCGCCAAAGCCTTTTCTATCTCCTCACATGCACCGACTATCTGCCTTACGTCCTTTGACAGCAACGCCTTAATGTACAAATAGTAGCAATGCTCCATGTAGCCTTCCATAGCCTTATCGTCATCGGCTTCCATACGGCGGATTTCCTGTCTTACTGACTCCTCCTTGCCTGACAATATGCTCATATGCAAAAGTCCCAGCCTGTAAATGCCTGTATTCTTGCCAAAACCAACAAGCTCATTAAGTGAATGTCTTGTATTCTCTATAAATTTATCGAGCGCAACCAGACCTATCCTGTAATCCAGATAATTATGTATAAGCGCAGCAATCTCTCTGTTCCTAAGCTTCTTATCATGATCCTTCCTGCCCGGAAGCACCACTCCCTCAGCCTTCTTGTGAACCTCGATAAGAACATTGATCTGCTGATAAGTATTCTCAATAATAATATGTCCAAATGATTCCTCATTCTCGTTAAGTGCTTCCGGATTGATCGAATAGTGAAGCTTTCCGGAATCACCGGTGAAATCATGACTGCATATCTCTTTTTCATGAAGGGTAATGAACTTCGCATCAGTCCTTACCTTCATCCTGCAATAACCCCAGGTATTCTTCCTTAAAATGATCTCATGCTCCTCAGTCATTTTCGGGAAATTGTACTGGAAACGATCATGCTCTACCTGCAGCGCCAGCGCGCGTTTTTTATGAATATATACAAGAAACTCTTCAAGCGCCTGATTCCTGTCTACCGAATCCAAAAGACTTCTGTATGCCTCTATATACTCCTGATTTCCGGTAAGAAGCGTCTTAGAAAATTCATCGGAATAAAAGATATCCAAAGCCTTATCCCAGTCACTCTCGGCAAATGCAGAGAACTTCATAAGATCTTCAATAGCGACCTTGTCCACGTCAATAAATGGCGCAACGATCTCAATGTTATAAGGAATGGTCATTTCCATACCATTACCGATAACATGGATATTACCGTCATACACACTTCCCCTTATTCTGTTAACTCCACTGAAGGTAAATGAAATCTCGCCCTTTCTTCCTATAATGCTGTGGTCATTAAGAGAAAGATAACAGGCGTCGTCATAAACCATCATTTTCATTGGGATATCATTTTCAGATAATACGGAAATAGAACCGGAACAGACACTTCCCGCTTCAACTTTTAACTGCAGATAAGTTTTAGAAAAAACAACCTTGGGATACTCTATATAGAAATCACCCTTAGCATATTGTTCTACCTTGCTTTTCATATGCTTCCCCATCAATGTACTGATAATATCTTTTAGTATTGTTTCAGTTACATTTTATTATTTATATGCTTTTATTCTTATGTTTTTATTTAAATGTTCTTAGTAACATTTTTCAGTAATAATATTCCAATATTATTTCAGTATTATTATCCATCTCTGTTACCGTATTTTAAACCCGTCAAACAACCGATGTATAATACAAGATTACTCTTGCAGTCTACCTGTAATAAATGATATAATTACAGAAGATTCGTTGTGATGTTGCTATGCCGGTAACGGTATAAGTTCAAAGTGTAATTATATGTCTCATTATTTAATACATCTTACATATTACTGATAATATTTCTTGTAATAATATATGAGCATATATCTGCCTTAAACAACAACATGATTATATCAAATAATGATAAGAGTGTCAAAAGCACGCGGGTTTTTTCAAAATTTACACTTCTCACTGCTTTTGCGATATTGTCAAGACTCGCTCGCGAGTCTTGCGCGCCGGATTCGGGTCTGCTTTAGCAGACTCACTTCCTATTCGAATCCGTGCGCATCC
>OMSZ01000418.1 GCA_900313855.1 uncultured Eubacteriales bacterium | reverse complement strand
TTTTCGCATATTAGAGATAACTGTTGTAAGCACATCCGTTCCTATATGGGGTTTGTTATCATATATAATCTCGGGATCTGCTCCATTTCTAACAAATTGTTCCAGAATGAAACGTATTCTTCCGTATTTATCCTTAACCTGTGTATTTAATTTGCCATCAGAAAAAGTCCCGGCGCCGCCTTCTCCAAACTGTACATTACATTCAGGATCCAACACTTTGCCATTCCAGAAATCATTGACCTTTTGTATTCTTTCTTCAACCTTAAGACCACGTTCAATAACAACAGGTGCGTATCCGCATAAAGAAAGAATATATGCACAAAACAATCCTGCCGGACCGGCACCGATTATTATAGGACTGTTTTTTAACTCTTTTTCCTTGACAGGTAATTCATATGATACTCTTTTGGATAATAAAATATTGTTATCATTAAGCTTTTTTATAAGCTTAATCTCTTCTTTTTCACTATTTAGATAAACGCCCACCTGATATATGTAGTAAATATCCGGTTTTTTTCTTGCATCAATTGAACGCTTGAGTATTTCATATTCAGGTAAAGACTTCATTCTTAACCTTTTCATTATAAATTTTTGTAATGTTTCCTTATCGGCATCACAAGACACCTTAATATTACGAATCTCAATCATATCTATGCCTCTTCATTAAAAGGTTCATCAAAGCTTATTTGTAATAGCTTTAGCCGCATTGATCCCGGATAATACAGCAAACGTTATATTATAGCCGCCACAGCAGCCGGCAATATCAAGCATTTCTCCGATAATATATAGACCCTTATATTTTGTACTCTCAAAACTGTTACTATCAATCTCTTTAGTGTTAATTCCGCCTATAGTCACCTGTGCCTTACTGTAATCGTCTCTGTATACCGGAGTAAATGTCAGTTTCTTAATATTAGATACAAGACGATTGATCTGTTTATCTGTCAATTCCGAAATGATCGTATCTGCATTTACTCTTATTCGTGTCAATAAATATTTGACAAAGGGTGATGGGAATATCTTCGAAAGCATTAAAACAACAGTTTCTTTACCGTTATTACTTTGCTGTATTACAAAAAACTCTTTTAATTTCTCCCATGAATATTCAGGCATGATGTCAATATACAGACAATCCTTAATAGTAGAACCGTTTAGCAAAGGAAGGTAACATGACAGATTCATTAATGCAATACCAGATAGATTATCCTCATTGATCTGGATCTGACCTGTCTCCTTCTTAACAATATCGTTAATATGTAACGAAACCGTTCCGTTAAGTCTGACTCCTTTAGCTAGAGAAATATTTTTATCATCAACATACATTGGCGTAAGACCCGGATACAGATCAGTAACCGTAATACCTAATTGTTCGGCAAGCTCATATCCCAAACTGCATCCTCCAAGCATAGGTGAAGCACAGCTGCCTGCTGCAAGTATCACATTACGTCCGTAATAAGATGCATCTTTTGCCAAAACGCTATAACAGTCTTTGTCATTCATCTTTTTAATTGATGTTACAACACAGCTGTTTATGATCTCAACGCCCCTTAAAAGACACATTTTCACAAGGGCAGATGTTACCTGCAAAGCCTTATTAGAAATCGGATAATGATAACCATTATTATCATAAGTTAAGATTCCTAAATCATGGAAAAAACCAGTAACCTCATCAATATTATGATTTTCAACAAATACCGAGGGAAGATCTCCGATAATTGAATGATAGCAATCCTTAGAAAAAACCGAATTGGTAAGATTGCATTTTCCGTTGCCGGAAGCAGAAAGCTTACGTCCGCATTTGGCTTCCTTCTCAAGAACAAGAATTTGAAGTTTTGAATCTATCATAGAAGCTTTAAGTGCTGCCGATATTCCGGAAGCACCTGCTCCGATTATTATTATGTCGTACATATATCCGCCTTATCCGTTCTGCTATTATACTCACTTTATCAGGCAGCCAATAATAACCACCTTTCAGCTTGTATAGTTTTCTAGAAAATTATACAGATCCTCTTCTGATTCAAGGTAATAACCGCTTAATATCTCATCTCTCATATCCTCAGGCAGTGAAGCTAACGATATCTGAGTATATTCGTATACTGTTTTTTCATCACCCTTTAATATAACTATAAGACCGTTGAAGGATTTCGCATAATAACCTTGAAACTGTGGTGCTTTGAAGGTCTTTCTTAAAGTGATCTCATTACCTTTATAAGAAACCAGCTTGTAGGAATACAGTCCCTTTTCCTTCTCATCTATGCTCAAATGCTCCATATAATTCCTA
>OMSZ01000221.1 GCA_900313855.1 uncultured Eubacteriales bacterium | reverse complement strand
TAATAATTATCAGTTATGAGAATTTGTATCTACAGTTTTAAGAATCTCTATTGTTAACAGATTTTGATTGACAATAATAACTTTTGCTTGACATATTGCACAAAAACAGATAAACTTTATATGTTGTACTTATGTTAAGTACATTTATAATTTAATAAGGAGGTGCTCCTGTGGCAGGCTATTTGATTGCTTTTACTATCATTTTAATCGTAGCTGTCATTGTCACATGGTTTATTGCTTCTAATTATAGGAAGAATGTAGTTGAGAAGAAGAATCATGAAGCGATGGATAGATCGAGAGAGATCATAGATGAAGCTGTAAAGAATGCCGAAGCTAAGAAAAAGGAAATTCTCCTAGAAGCGAAGGAAGAATCGATTAAGACTAAGAATGATCTTGATAAAGAGATTAAGGATCGTCGCAACGAGGTTCAGAGAATGGAAAAGCGTTTGCTTTCCCGGGAGGAGAATCTTGATAAGAAGTCGGATGCGATCGAGAAGAAGGAAGCTAACCTAGCATCTAGAGAACAGGCCTTAGATAAGCAGAAGGCAAAGGTAGAAGAGCTTGAATCAAAGAAACTACAGGAACTGGAGAGAATCTCTGGATTAACCTCTGAACAGGCAAAAGAATATTTATTAAAAACTGTTGAAGAAGATGTAAAACATGAAACCGCTGTTCTGGTCAAGGAAATGGAGACCAGAGCAAAAGAAGAAGCTGGCAAGAAAGCTAAAGAATTTGTTGTAACAGCAATTCAGAAATGTGCTGTTGACCATGTTGCCGAAACAACTATTTCATTAGTACAGTTACCGAATGATGAGATGAAGGGTAGGATCATCGGACGTGAGGGACGTAATATACGTACATTGGAGACGATGACAGGTGTTGACCTCATAATTGACGATACACCGGAAGCCGTTATTTTATCAAGTTTTGATCCGGTAAGAAGGGAAGTTGCTAGAATTGCCCTTGAAAAATTGATCCTGGACGGAAGAATTCATCCGGCCAGAATTGAGGAAATGGTTGAGAAGGCTCAGAAAGAAGTTGAACAGACAATGCGTGAGGAAGGAGAGAATGCTACCTTTGAGGTTGGTGTTCAAGGTATCCATCCGGAGCTTATCCGTCTGCTCGGCAAGATGAAATTCCGTACAAGCTATGGCCAGAATGCATTAAAGCATTCTATGGAAGTTTCATTACTTTGTGGACTTATAGCTGCTGAGGTGGGTGAAGATGTCCGCCTTGCTAAACGTGCAGGTCTTTTACATGATATCGGTAAATCAGTCGATCATGAGATGGAAGGATCGCATGTACAGATTGGTGTTGATCTATGTAGAAAATATAAAGAAACACCATTAATCATTAACGCAGTTGAGGCGCATCATGGTGATGTTGAGCCGGATTCTTTGATAGCATGTATCGTACAGGCAGCAGATGCTATTTCTGCAGCAAGACCTGGTGCTAGAAGAGAGACTTTGGAAACATATACAACAAGATTAAAACAGTTAGAAGATATTGCCAATGACTTTAAGGGTGTCGATAAATCTTTTGCAATTCAGGCAGGTAGAGAGATTCGTATAATGGTAGTTCCTGAGCAGGTAAGTGATGCCGACATGGTACTTATGGCCAGAGATATTTCTAAGCGTATTGAAGATGAGCTTAAATATCCGGGTCAGATTAAGGTTAATATTATCCGAGAGTCCCGTGTAACGGATTACGCAAAATAGAGTTAACCGATGCGAGTTCTGAGTCCGAAATTAATTTTTCGGACTCTTTCTTTTTTATAAATTTTATATTTTTCTTATTAAAAATACAGTTATATATACAGATATATATTAATATAATTAAATGGGTGTTACAGTTTGTTGGATATATATTTTTTTTTATATTAAATAATACAGGAGAGTTGCTATGTCTGTAGTGATGACTAATAAATATAAGAAATATATATGGGTTTCGCTTATTATAGGAATGATAACAGGAGTTTTTTTATTTATTTTAAAAAGGAACAAGCTGTTTTTTGAGGATAATATAATATATATCAACGATTATATTAAAAACATTAATTCTTCTGATTATCCGATATATATTATCAGGCAGAGAATAATATTGTTATTGGTATATTTTATTATTCTTTTATTGACATCTTATAAAATATCGATATGTATACTTAATTCATTTTTTGGTATATTTTATGGTATTGTTTCATGTGATCTGTTTTGTGATTATGGCATAAAGAGTTATCTTATAATTTTTGTTTTATTTATTCCTCATTTTATTATATATATATACTGTTTTTATTTAATGGGAAAATACTTTTTTACTAATGATAATAATTATCTTAATAAATTTAATTTTTTCGTAAAAATTATTATAATAGCGATATTATTGTGTTTAGGAGTATGTTTTGAAATTTTTTTTCAAAAAAATTTTATACGATTTTTACCAATATCTAGTATTAAAATATTATGTTAACACCATCATTTGTATAAATCGCTTATATACTAATAAATACAGAGATTTTTTGAAAAAATAATGTTTGATTTTATGTAAATTAGCATATATAATAAACCTACTGATTAATTATTTTTGAGGGGTCTATATATGTTACAAAAGATAAATGAGTTTGTGGATTACTTAACAAATGTTAAGAAGGCCAGTACTAATACAATAGCTTCGTATCGTCACGATCTTAATAAATTATACAATTACCTTAATTCTATAGATGTTACGGATGTTAAAAAAGTTACCGGCACTAATCTTAATTCATATGTTTTACAGATTGAAAAGCAGGGTATGTCCACAGCTACGGTTTCAAGGAATATTGCTTCCATCAAAGCATTTTTTATTTTTTTGCTTAGAAAAGGTGACATTACAGAAGATCCCAGTGAGGTACTAAAGCCTCCCAAAATCGAAAAGAAGGCTCCGGTTATATTAACAACTGAAGAGGTTAATCTGTTATTAGAGCAGCCGGGCGGTAAGACCCCTAAAGATATTCGTGATAAAGCTATGTTAGAGCTTTTGTATGCAACGGGCATCAGGGTTTCGGAGCTTATAAATCTTAGAATGAAGGACGTTAATCTTTCATTAGATTATATACAGTGTAAGGATTCGAATAAGGACAGGGTTATTCCGTTTACCAAAGAGACTAAGCAGGCGTTAGAAGATTATATTAATAATGCTAGAGAGGCATTGTGCAATGGTGATCAGGATTATCTTTTCACTAATTGTCAGGGATCTCCGATGACAAGACAGGGCTTTTGGAAGATCATCAAATACTATTCGGGAAAAGCCGGGATCAAGAAGGATATTACTCCACATACGATACGTCATTCTTTTGCAATGCATTTGGTTAATAACGGTGCTGATCTTAAAGCTGTACAGGAAATGCTTGGACATTCGGACATTTCTACTACCCAGATATATGTTAAAGCCAATGCCAATTCCAAGCTAAAAGAAGTGTATGAGAAAGCACATCCACGTGCTAAGGTGTGATAGAGAAATGAATAGGATTATTAATATAGAAAACATGAATAAGAATAAAAAGATGGCTGCATATGTCAGCGTGTTTTTGGCATTCTTTGTTTGTGTTTTCTTTTTTTTATGTTCCGGTTACAAGGTTTCTGCTTCCTGGAAAGAAGATGATAATGGAAAACGTTATATAATGAAGGATGGTAAGGAAGCAACAGGATTTAGTGAGATTGATGATAATACATATTACTTTGATGCAGAGGGTTATCTTCAGACAGGGAAAATTTATATTGAGGATGAGGATGTTTATTATTACGCAGATGAAAACGGAGTGATCCAAAAAGGAATAATATCTGACGGTTCCGCATTCTTTATTACTGATGAGCAGGGAATAATACAGACCGGTTTTGTGGAAGCAGAAGGAAAGAAATATTATTTTAATACCAGGGCCGAGCAGCTTTTTGGCTGGTTTAAGTTAGGAGAAGACTGGTATTATGCTGACAATGAAGGCGTTATAAGAACCGGTTTCGTTACAATAGACGGATACAGATATTATCTTGATCCTGATGGAAAAAGAGTTAGCGATACAGTTATGGAGATTGATGGAACAACTTATATTTTCACTTCAGATGGCAGCGTTGATGAAAATGCTACTATGTTATATCCGGTTTATCATTATTTTTCTGAGAATAGAGCAGAAAAGGGTATGGCTGATGTCTTGTTAGATCAAAAGCTTCAGGCCTGTGCAATGATAAGATCTGCCGGATTGGTTTCCG
>OMSZ01000071.1 GCA_900313855.1 uncultured Eubacteriales bacterium | reverse complement strand
TGAGCCTGATGTTGTAGGTGAAGAGCACTATCAGGTGGCTAGAGCTGTTCAGGAGGCATTGCAGAAATACAAGGAGCTTCAGGATATCATTGCAATTCTTGGTATGGAGGAGCTTTCGGATGAGGATAAGCTTACCGTATATCGTGCAAGAAAAATGCAGCGTTTCTTATCACAGCCGTTCCATGTGGCTGAGAACTTTACAGGAGTTCCGGGTGAATTCGTGCCTATCGAGAAAACGATCGCAGGCTTTAAGGCAATTCTTTCCGGCGAGATGGATGATTATCCGGAGGCAGCATTCTTCAATGTAGGAACTATTGAGGATGTCAAAGAGAAGGCGGCAAAACTATGAATACATTTAATCTTAAAATTATGGCATGTGACAGGGTGTTCTATGATGGTGAATGTGAGATGCTTATTTTTCCTACTGCTGATGGAAGCATGGGAATTATGGCTAACCATGAGAGCATGACTACGTCGGTTGAGGTTGGCGAGTTAAAGTTTAAGACGCCTGACGGGAAAGAACATGTTGCTATAACTTCAGATGGAATTCTTAAATGTGATCATAATCAGGTGGATGTCTTTGTGTACTCCTGTGAACGTCCGGAAGAAATTGATGTGTTCCGCGCAAAGGAAGCTAAAGAACGGGCAATGGAGCAGATGAGACAGAAACAAAGTATTATAGAGTATAATATTTCAAGAGCATCGCTTGCAAGAGCTATGGCAAGACTTTCAGGCCGTGACAAATATGTCGGAGGTTCCTGAATATAATGCCGGTAATGTTGCCGGAAAGTAGAATAATTAATAAAAAGGAGGAACATTGATAATGAGGATTTTGTTTTACGATGCAGCGAACTATGATAAGGAATCGTTTCAGGGAGTAGCAGGAGAATATCAGGATATAGAGATTACCTATGAAGAGGTTGATGTCAACACAAAGACTGCATTTCTTGCAGAGGGCTATGATGCAATCTGTGCATTTGTTAATTCGGATCTTTCGGCACCTGTACTTGAAAAGCTTACAAAGTACGGTATAAAGCTTATTCTGCTTAGATGTGCCGGCTTTAACAATGTTGATCTTAATAAATCAAATGAGCTTGGAATGACTGTTCTTCGTGTACCGGGGTATTCACCGGAGGCAGTTGCTGAGCATGCGATGACACTTGCAATGGCAGTTAACCGTCATATTCATAAGAGCTACATTCGTGTAAGAGAGAATAATTTCAGTCTTACAGGTCTTACCGGAATCAATTTCTTTGGAAAGACTGCCGGAATTGTTGGAACAGGAAAAATAGGCGCTGCAATGTGCCGTATCTGTCACGGATTTGGCATGAAGGTTATCGCTTATGATATGTACCCGAATAAAAATCTGGATTTTGTAGAATATAAGACATTGGATGAAGTGTTAAAGGAAAGTGATCTCATTTCACTTCACTGTCCTTTAACAGATGATAACAGGCATATGATCAACAAGGAAACTATTGCAATGATGAAGGATGATGTTGTTTTGGTCAACACCTCAAGAGGTGGACTTGTAAAGACTGAGGATCTTATCCAGGGAATCAGAAGCAAGAAGTTCTTTGGCGTTGGTCTTGATGTGTATGAAGAGGAAGGCAGGAATGTGTTTGAAAACCGTGAGGATGAGCTGCTTGAATCATCGATTACGGCAAGACTTTTGTCATTCCCTAATGTTATTGTTACATCACATCAGGGTTTCCTTACAAGAGAGGCATTAGAGGCAATAAGCCATACTACACTTCAGAACGCGCTCGATTTTGAGAAGGGAACGATCAATGAGATGAATCTTGTAAAATAAGAAAGACTGATCCCTTGGGAAATAATAATAGAAAGATTTATTAATTGATATGAAAAATGATAATAAGAAAACGATCATTTACTATATCATAGGAACAGTTTTGATGATAGGACTAATTGTCTTTATCATTAAAGGCTTTAGAGATATGGTATCTGATCAGTTTGGGCAGGCAACTACTACGGAACAGACGTCTGAGACAGAGGTGGACATTAAGGCTTTGATCGCAGAGGATAAAGGGACTGAAGCTACCAGTGAAGCGACGACGGAAGAAGTGACAACTGAGGCTGTAACAGAGATTACTACTGAAGAGGTGATCATCGAGACAACTGAGGAGCTTACCACAGCGGATGATAAGAGTGCGCCGGTTTTTCTGGTACTGCCGCAGACGGTTGAGGTTAAGCAGGGTACACCGTTCTATATTCTTGATTATGTGGGCTATGCTGATGATGTGGACAAGCTGCCGGAGTTAGAGTTTGATGGTGAAGTCGATACCAACACGACAGGATCATACCCCTTGTCGTTATCGTTAAAGGACAAAGCAGGTCATACCACAAACGGTAAAATGATAGTTAAGGTGGTAACTGAATATTCGGAATCAGAGTCAAAACCAAAAGAGGATTTTGAGACATTTAAGGCAACTTATAAAAATGATAACACTACCTTAGGTATCGATGTATCAAGGTGGCAGGAGGATATAGATTTTGAGCAGGTGAAAAATGCGGGCTGTGATTTCGTGATCATCAGGATCGGTGGCTTTGATGACGGCAGTCAATATACTGATAAGTATTTCAAAACTAATATTGAAAAGGCTAAGGCAGCCGGATTAAAGGTTGGAATATACTGGCATGCTGAAGAGAACAGTTCGGCTCAGGTTAAGAGCAACGTAGATTATATGATGAATGTTTTAGGAGGAGAGCAGTTGGATTTCCCTATTGCTTATGACTGGGAAGATTTCAGTCATTTCCCCAAATATGCAATGAATCTGCGCGATATCAACGACTGCTTTGATACCTTCTGTAATGCCGTTAAAGCATACGGTTATGAAGCGTGTCTGTATAGCAGCAGAAATTTTCTTGAAAGTGTATGGACTAATGAAAAGTCTTATCCCGTATGGCTTGCAAACTATACTCAGACAACCGCTTATTCAGGTCAATACTTTATGTGGCAGCAGGCTAATACAGGCAGTATCCCGGGTGTTAAGGGAGATGTCGATTTTGATATTCTCTATAATTCCGCTACAGGTAATTGATTGCATTATGTAAACTAAAACCAATGTTTTTCGTAAATAATAAAAGGTGTAATGCAGTTTTGCGTTACACCTTTTATATTAGAGTCAAGACTCGCTCGCGAGTCTTGCGCGCCGGATTCGGGTCTGCTTTAGCAGACTCACTTCCTATTCGAATCCGTGCGCATCCCG
>OMSZ01000131.1 GCA_900313855.1 uncultured Eubacteriales bacterium | reverse complement strand
TATAAACCATTTATGATAATGTCCTATTAAACCACAACGGAAAATGTCCTGATGTGGTATACTATCCTCTCACATGAGAGGAGGACATGATGAGGAGAATTGACTTAACCATGAATGAACAAAGAAAATATGAAGTAATCAAAAGGCTGGTTGATGAAGGAGGTAATAAAGATCGAGCTGCTCTTACTCTTGGAATAACTAAGAGACATCTTAATCGATTGATCAATGCCTATAAAGAAAAAGGTAAGGCTGCCTTCTCTCACGGCAACAAAGGTCGAAAACCCATTTCTACCATTTCAGATAAAACCAGACATAAAGTTTTAAGTTTATACGAAAACAAGTATTATGATGCTAACTTCACTCATTTCACAGAACTGCTTGATAAAAACGAAAATATCCATCTTTCTGTGTCATCTGTTGCTTCAATACTCGAAGCGGAATACATCTTATCTCCACGAGTCACAAAAGCAAAAAAGAAAAGAATAAAAAAACAGTTGGAAGCCGATAAAAAAGCTGCTAAAACCAAGAAGGAAGTTGTTCAGATTCAAAGTAATCTTGTTGCAGTTGAAGATGCTCATTCAAGACGTCCAAGATGTGCTTACTTCGGAGAACTTGAGCAAATGGATGCATCTCCTTATGAATGGTTTGGAAATGTAAAAACAACTCTTCATATCGCAGTAGATGATGCCACCGGAAGAATAACCGGGGCTTTCTTTGATAAGCAGGAAACACTAAAAGGCTATTACAATGTTTATTATCAGATACTTAAAAGCTACGGAATACCTTATAAGTTTTTTACAGACCGGCGTACAGTATTCACCTATAAAAAGAAAAACTCTCCCGATATCGGAGAAGATACTTGCACACAGTTTGCTTATGCATGCAAACAATTAGGAACGAGCATAGAATACAGCAGCATACCCCAGGCCAAGGGACGTGTTGAAAGAATGTTCCAAACTTTACAGTCACGCCTGCCAATCGAGTTACGACTGGCAGGCATAACTGACATAGATGCGGCAAATGAATTCCTAGACTCCTACATCAACGAATTCAATGCCATATTTGCTCTACCCCTTTATGGTATCAAATCTGTATTCGAAACGCAACCAGATGATGAAAAAATAAATCTGACTCTTGCAGTAATAACAGAACGGCAGGTTGATAGCGGCCATTGTATCAGTTACTTTAGCAAGCATTATAAGATGATTGATAAATTTGGAATGCAAGCTCATTACTTAAGAGGCACAAAAGTAATGGTCATAAAAGCTTTTGATCAAAAAATGTATTGTTGTGTAAATGATAAAGATATATATGCTTTAGAAGAAGTACCAATACGCGAAAAAGAATCTAATGACTTTGATACAGAATTCAAGCATGAAAAGAAAAAGCCTAAAAAGCCGTATGTTCCACCAATGAATCACCCTTGGAAAAGAAAAAGCTTCTGGGACTATGTACGATATCAACAACATCATTTATTCGATGATATACCAGCATAGTCTATCAAGCGCGGGAACGGAATCAAGGGACAGTACGCTGGATGCGAAGCATCCGGGCAGCCCTTGATGGAGTGACTCGGGTAATCCTAACGTCTCCGGAACAGCAAAAGCTGTTCCCTCGCCTTCCTGGCGAAGGACAGGGTTTGGGGCAGAGCCCCAACCATAACAAAAGCCCTGGAATAATACCAGGGCAAATGTTTTAATCATTTCGGGACATAATCAAAAATGCTTGACACAGTTTTTTATATTTTTTGTTATAAACATTTTTTATATAAAAAGAAAAATCCCTATACAAATGAGGGAATATTATCCACATCTGTATAAGGATTATTTATCTTCAGCTAAGTGCCATATCCTGATATTTCTCTAATTCTTCAACATATTTCGTGCCAAGCTTACTTAAAGCTACATTCTTTCTTTTCAGATATCCTATGGTCATTATCTCATCGGAATCAAGCTTGACCGCGCAGTAATCGGTACCATTTAACGGCTCACATATTATTCCGGAACACAAGGTATAACCGTTAAGGCCGACCATAAGATTGAGCATTGTTGCTCTGTCATTAGCCCTGATTATCTGCTTGTAATCGTATGTACTAAGTACCTCTTCAGCAAAATAGAAGGAATTATAATTGCCCTGATCAAATGCCAGACACGGATATTCTGACAGCTCTTCTATATTAATAAGCTTTTCCCCCGCCAAAGGATGTCCTTTCCATAGATATACATATATAGAACAGTCAAGAATAGGCACGAATTCCAGCTCGTTGTCCTTAAAAAGCTTCTGCAACACCTTCCTGTTAAAGTCATTGATGTATATTATACCGATCTCACTTCTAAAATCCTTGACATCTTCAATAACCTCGTAAGTCCTGCATTCCCTGACCGCGAACTCATACTTATCCATACCGAACTGTTTCACAAGCTCGACAAAAGCCTTAACCGCAAAGCTGTAATGCTGCATCGAAACAGAGAACTTTTTCTTCTGCGCAGTCTTTTCTATATACTTAGACTCGATAAGCTCATACTGCTCGACTACCTGTCTTGCATAGCCAATGAATTCTTTGCCCTCAGGTGTTAATGATATTCCGCGGTTAGTTCTGTTAAATAACTCTGTTCCTATCTCCTCTTCAAGTTCTTTGATCGATGAAGAAAGGCTTGGCTGTGAGATAAACAGCTCTCTTGCAGCTTCACTCATCGATGCAGCGCCGGCAACGGTTATAACGTATTTTAACTGCACTAAAGTCATGTGTTAATCTCCTATAATAAGTTTGTCGCCCACCTACGCTTTTCTAAGAAATGTAGGGTGATCATCTCCATTTGAGATATTTTATAACACTTTCTTAATAGCATCTAATAATTCATCATATTCCTCAAATGCAGGATACTGCGGATACTCTGCCTTAATAGCATCCGTACTCTTAAATAAAAAGCCCGCCTTGCTTGCCTCGATCATTCCAAGATCGTTATGACTGTCACCGCTTGCGATCGTATCAAAACCGATAGACTGCAATGCTTTAACCGTAGTTAATTTTGATTTCGGACAACGCATCTGATAGCCTGTGATCTCGCCATTATCTGCCACCTCTAAGGTATTGCAGAATATGGTTGGCCAGCCGAGCTTTCTCATAAGAGGTGTTGCAAACTGCTCAAAGGTATCACTTAATATTACCACCTGTGTTATGGATCTCAACTCATCAAGGAACTCCTTTGCGCCCGGCATCGGATCGATCTTCTCGATAGTAGCCTGTATCTCCTTAAGACCGAGTCCATGCTCCTTTAATATATCAATTCTGTATTTCATAAGCTTATCATAATCCGGCTCATCTCTTGTAGTTCTCTTAAGCTCGGGAATACCTGTTTCCTCAGCAAAAGCGATCCAGATCTCCGGTACCAATACTCCTTCCATATCCAAGCATACAATGTTCATCTTAGTGTCCTCCATATTATTCACTACTCTATATTATGATATAGGTGTCAAAAGTACCTTTTCCACCCAATGATATACAAGCTGCTACGTTACTTCGTAATTATCACAGCTTAAGCAAACATAACGATAGTAATATATATCAAAACCTTTGTCAATATTCAAGGTCTGCTAATATCCGTCTTAAAAGTCCGCCCGCCTTTTCACGCCGTTTTACCGGTATATAGCTGATAATATTTACCCTTAAGCTCTAAGAGCTCTTCATGCGTACCCTTCTCGATTATGCGGCCATGCTCAAGAACAATAATGCAGTCACTATTTTTGACCGTAGACAATCTATGAGCGATAACAAATGTTGTCCTTCCCTCCATCAGCTTATCCATACCATTCTGAACAAGGCGCTCTGTTCGTGTATCGATAGAAGATGTCGCCTCGTCTAAGATAAGCGCAGGCGGATTAGCGATTGCCGCACGCGCGATCGCAAGCAACTGGCGCTGTCCCTGGCTTAAGTTTGCGCCGTCACCGGTAAGCATGGTATCATAGCCCTCTGGCAGATGCTTGATAAAGCTGTCCGCATTGGCAAGCTTTGCTGCTGCCACAACCTCTTCGTCCGTTGCTTCCAGATTACCGTATCTGATATTATCCCTTACGGTTGCAGTGAATAAATGAGTATCCTGAAGCACCATACCCAGAGAATGCCTAAGATCCGCTTTCATTATCTTATTAACATTGATCCCGTCATACCTTATCTTTCCATCCTGAATATCATAGAATCGATTGATAAGATTAGTTATCGTGGTTTTACCTGCTCCTGTAGATCCGACAAACGCGATCTTCTGTCCGGGTTTGGCATATAGCTTAATGTCATGAAGAACTATCTTTTCATCATTATATCCAAAGTCAACGCCGTCAAACACAACTCCGCCTTCAAGCGGTTTGTAATCAACCGAGCCGTCAGCCTGATGCTCATGCTTCCATGCCCAATGCCCCGTGAACTTCTTATCACTCTCAACAAGCTTTCCGTCCTTCTCCTCAGCTACAACAAGCTTCACATAACCATTATCAACCTCCGGTTCCTCATCAAGCAGCTTAAAAATCCTGTCGGCACCTGCAAGCGCCATAACGATTGAATTGATCTGCATTGAAACCTGATTGATCGGCATGTTAAAGCTTCTGTTAAACTGCAAAAAGCTTGCAAGCCTTCCAAGCGTAAGTCCCGTCATACCCGAAAGCGCCATAGCTCCACCCACGATGGTACATACAACGTAACTCATATTACCGAGCTGCATATTAACAGGACCTAACATATTGGCGAATTTATTGGCATTATACGCACTGTCAAACAGCTCATCATTCAACTCATTGAAATCGTCTATTGCCATCTGTTCATGAGAGAAAACCTTGACAACCTTCTGTCCCGACATCATTTCCTCAATATAACCGTTAACCGCACCGAGATCCTTCTGCTGTTTCATAAAGAACTTACCCGACTGTCCGGCAACAGCCCCCGTCACACCCAGCATTATAGCTACCATCAGCAGCGTGGTAAGCGTAAGCGGAACCGAAAGTCTGATCATGCAGACCAGCACAGTCACTATCGTTATGCTGCTGTTGATAAACTGCGGAAGACTCTGTGATATAACCTGACGAAGTGTATCAATATCATTGGTATATATCGACATGATATCGCCATGTGCATGTGTATCAAAATACTTGATCGGAAGCTTCTCCATGTGTGTGAACAGATCGGTACGGAATCTGTGCAGCATCCCCTGACTTACATACACCATGATCTTATTGTATGTAAATGATGCCAGTGCGCCGATCAGATAGAAAACAGCCACACGAAGAATTGCCGTTCTAAGTCCGGAAAAATCCGGATTTTCAACACCTATCAGCGGTACTATATAATCATCAATAAGCGACTGCATGAACATTGTTCCCTGTGCGTTACAAAGAACACTTATTACGATACATACTCCAACTATGACAAAATGAATACCGTAATATTTCCCTATATAAGACGCAAGTCTCTTAAAGGTCTCAGCCGACTTCTTATCTTTAGGCTGCATTTTGCCCATCGCCTGCTTGCCTCCGGGACCATGCGCCTTGATCTCCGCCGTCCTGTTGCCATACCTGTCTTTGACAGAGGATATGCCTTCTCTTGCGTTCAAATCCTTTTGCGTTTTTTCTTTATTAATATCTGACATAGTTTTTCCTTTCCCTTAAACTGTCTAACCTCATCAGCTTAAACTGTCCAACCTCATCGACTTAATCTTTCCGGTCTCACCGGCTTTGACCTGTCCAAACTTCATTGGATTTGACTATCCAACCTCATCGAAATCACCGCTGCCTCCGGTCTGCGACTCATAGATATCACGATATATCTCATTGTTTTTTAATAGCTCATCATGTGTACCGAACCCGTTAACCTCACCATGCTCAAGTACGATTATTCTGTCGGCATCCTGTACCGATGAAATTCTCTGTGCAATGATAAGCTTGGTTGTATCAGGAAGCTCATCTCGAAACGCTTTTCTGATCCTTGCATCAGTAGCAGTATCAACAGCTGACGTTGAATCGTCAAGGATCAGTATCTTCGGCTTTTTAAGCAGTGCTCTTGCTATACATATCCTCTGCTTCTGTCCTCCTGATACATTGGTTCCGCCCTGTTCTATCCTTGTATCATATCCATCAGGAAAACTGCTTATAAACTCATCCGCACACGCAAGCTTACAGGCATTAATACACTCCTGTCGGCTGGCATTTACATCACCCCAGCGCAGATTGTCAAGAATCGTTCCTGAAAAAAGCACATTTTGCTGCAGCACTACCGCAACCTGATTACGCAGCGCCTCCATGTCATAGCTTCGAACATCCTTGCCGCCGACTGACACGCTTCCCTCCGATACGTCATATATACGACTGATAAGGTTTGCAAATGAAGTCTTTGCACTACCCGTAGCACCGATGATACCAATTGTCTCCCCTGATCTTATCGAAAGATCTATGTCCTTAAGCACCCACTCCTCTGCTTCCTTATGATATCCGAAATTGACATGTGAGAAGGTTATACTTCCGTCAGTTACATTCTTATCCGGATTCTCAGGATTCTTAATCGTGCTCTCCTCGTCTAAGACCTCGGCAATACGCTTCATAGATGCAGTACTCATTGAGATCATAACGAATACAACAGATACCATCATAAGATTAATGAGTATATTCAGACAATATGTAAAGAGACTCATAAGATCTCCTGTTTCAAGATCACCGACTACTATCATTTTGGCTCCGACCCATGAGATCATAAGAATGCAGGCATAAATGGTAGCCATCATCACGGGCATGTTAGAGACAACAAGATTCTCCGCGCGAACAAACATCGTGTAGATGTTCTTAGATGCCTTAGTAAATCTCTCAATCTCATAATCCTCACGTACAAAGGCTTTAACAACACGTATCGCAGATACATTCTCCTGTACGCTCTCATTTAACTTGTCATACTTTGGGAATACTTCCGTAAAATACTTTGTGGCCTTTGCAATGATAATACTCAAAAAACCACCCAGAAATACTACCGCGATCATGAAATATTTCGCGATCGGGGCACATACATAAAACGCCATGATAATTGCAACAACAAGACTTATTGCCGCTCTGACTGCCATTCTTAAGATCATCTGGTAGGCATTCTGAAGATTGGTAACATCCGTCGTCATTCTTGTCACAAGTCCGGCCGTCTGGAACTTATCAATATTGGCAAATGAAAATGTCTGTATCTTTTCATACATGGACTTTCTGAGATTCCTTGCAAGTCCGGCCGAAGCTCTCGCGCCGTATTTGCCTCCCATTATTCCGGCAAAAAGACCGATTGCCGCGCACAAAACCATAAGGGCTCCGAATTTATATATGTGACCCATGTCTCCCGCATTAACACCGTTATCAATGATCGAGGCCATAAGAAGCGGGATTATCATCTCCATCGCAACCTCAAGGATCATATATGCCGGTGTCAGCAGCGAATCCTTTCGAAACCCTGTAAGCTGCTTACCTATTGTCTTTAACATCTGCTTATCTCCTCATAAAAAAATTAATATCATGTCGCCTGTCGGCTCCATGAGGACATTCGCAAAAGTGTTAATTTTTCGTGCAAGCACGAAATTAACACCTTTACTCATTATATCATTCAGCAGTCGCATCAGTTCTGCATACGCTGTTCATATTCGTCTCCGGGCATAGGCTTTGCATATATGTAGCCCTGAATCATGTCACAGCCCTGCTTTGCTAAAAAATCCACCTGTTCCCTGACTTCAACGCCCTCGGCAACAGTTCTCATATTGAGACTCTTTGCAAGCTTGATCGCCTCTGATACTACGATCTCACCACGTTCACCCTGATTGTCGCCTCTGAAGAATTCCGCATCAAGCTTAAGTACATCAAGCGGCATATCCTTAAGTGAATTAAGCGAAGAATATCCGGAACCGAAATCATCCATCGACACGGCAAAACCATATTCTTTAAGTCTGGTAATAGTCGATATCAAAGCCTTCTTATCGTCAAAGAAAGCGCTTTCGGTAAGCTCTATCTCCACATATTGATGCGGCGTACCGAACTTGTCAACCGTATCCCTTATCTGCTCGGCAAGATCACTTTCAATGAAATGAGCTCTTGAAACGTTAACCGATACAGGTACACATTTATAACCCTTGTCAAGCCATGCCTTCTGATCTCTTGCTACATGCTCTAACATATAATGATCTATCTCTGTGATAAATCCGTTCTTCTCGAATATAGGAATGAATTTACCCGGCAGCACAAAGCCCATATCGTCATTAACCCATCTGACAAGCGCTTCGGCGCCTCTTAACTGATCGTTAGTCGGATCATACTTAGGCTGGTAATAAACGACGAATTCTTCGTTCTCAAGTGCATAGCGCTGTCGCTCGGTAACCTTATCGATCCATTTCTGATCCTCTATAAGCTTTTCATCAAAGATCGCAACACCTGATTCATCATTTTCAGCAAGTGTTGCTCTTGCAGTACATGCATTGTTATATTCAATCTCAACATCAATATTATTTCTTCTGACTATTTTCCCTTTGTCATTCTCGCTAGGAGGTATGGGGTCAACGCCCACCTGAAAACTGAACACATGATCATCATCTATCTTTTCAAGCTCTAACACAAGGCTCTGAAGTCTCATCTTCAATCTATCTATATCATCATATTTTAAGAGAAGCGCAAAATTGGAGTTAGATACATGCGCCACCATTTCCTTTTTATCTATGCTTCTATTAAGATGGCTGTACACCTTCTTAAGCATCTTCTCGCCCTGCTCGATCGAATGACAGACACAGTAATTCCGGTATTTTACAAATACCAGATTAACGATCGCATAAGAGTTCTTAGCGTTTACACGTCTTCTCAAAAGCTGCTCGCCCTTATATAAAAACCACATCCAATTGTGACCGCCGGTTACCATATCCGTAAACAGCAGTGTGACAGTTTTTCGTTGGCTTACAGCATTACTGATTATGTTTATTATCATTATGATAAATACAATAAAGCTGATGACTACCATCACCACTATGAACATTATCAGGATGCCAAAATCAACAAGAGCCATATCAACATAGGATTTGTATATCAATTCATTATCCCCGTTATTGACATCCAAAGACACCCAGAACGGAAAATGGATCACCGCATTATGGGTTAAGCCGAACAACCCCATATCTCCATTACGTAAGGCCGCTCCCAATCTGTAGCCGGACTCAGCATCATAAAAATCATCATCACCAAGAACTTCGAGATCTTCATCATCACTCATAAACAGAATTTTGAATATTGTCTTAACATCTGCTGCTATTGCACCATCTTCAACATATATATACCCGTTAACGCTGTCCTTATATATATACACGTCACCGTAACCAAGTGATAAACCTGATTTCTCTTTCTTTTTTATATCTTTTTCTGACTCTGATATTGTATCTGTCCCATCTTCTTTAAGAACATCTTCTTTGAAAGATGCTTCGGTTTTAAGATCTATTCCTTCATTTTCAAGCTCAGCAGCAGTCTCCGATATAGACTCCTCCAATTCATTTTTCAATCTTTCACGATCTTCTTCGTCAAATGATGCATCAAAGCTGACTACCCCTGAAGAATCGGAAAATTCCAATATACCGTCAAGCTTTTTCCTCTGCCCATCAATTGTCACTTCACCCTTCTGTTTTATAATATTACCTTCCTTATCTCTGATAAGATAATCTCTACCGAAAGATTCAATAGCATAATAAGCTTCTTCTTCCTTTCCATCTTTGATAGCCAAATCATATATTCTGGCAATATATGTGGCAAGCTTTATCTCTTCATTGGCTTTAGAATCCACCATATATTCCAGGAAAAATTCAGAGAAAATGACCATAACAACTACAGCCACTGCCTGAACAAGTAAGAATACTATTATAGCCAGCAGCGGATGATTTTTCTTTAATCGCCTGATCCTCTTAGTTTTTTTACTCAAAACAGTTCGCCCCTTCTTATCTATAATTAATAGTGGTATTTTCGACATCCACCTTGTCAGCTTCCATTATCAGTTCTCCAATTCCATCACAGATAATCCTTCCACCTGATGGGTTCTTCACGCTGTCAATACCGCCTGTAATATCCGCATCTACCGTCGAATATTCAAACGCAAGCGTTGTGTTGATAAGCTTGCAGTTCTTCATCACAAGATCTTCTATATAACACAAGCCCTGAAGACTCTCAATTGTACAATCAACAAGCGTTACATTCTTAGAATTCCACGCCAGATATTCTCCTGAAATAAATGAATCATAGATTGTTATATTCTCGGAATTCCAGAAACAGTCCTTAGATAATAATCTTGAATTGTGCACCTCAACATTTCTTGCCCCGTCAAAGCAGTAATTACCATATAGTGTAAGGTTTGATACTTTGACATCACTACAGTTCATTCCGAAATAATCACCATTGACCGTCACATTATCAATTACTACATCCGCGCAATTCCACAAAGTCTCATCCGCATGCGGGAAAGTAACATTCTTAAGTCTTATATCCCTGCTTTTGCGAAAGGTCTTCGGTGCCTCTATCATCGTATCGGTCATCTCAATATCTTCCGTATACCATATACCCGCCCTTGCCATCTCAAACAGCGTGCATTTATAAGCCTTGATATGCCTGCTGTACCAAAGCGGATATTTCCATTTGAACATCGTCTCACTAAGCTCGATGTTTTCACTATGCTTAAGCGGTGACTCACCCTCACCGAAAATGCATTCCGTTATCTTAACATTATTCGCCTGAAACAGCGACCGCTCGCCCTCATAAAACTGACGCTTTATTATGTCTCTTGTCTCTGTATTGCCTAATGCCATTTAAGCGCCTCCAATCACTCAAAATCAAACCTGTAAGGCAACTTTAGTGCATCCCTTACCGTAAGTATATCCTTCTGTACCGCTTCACCTACAGGCACGCCCTTATCTTTTCTAAAAAGCCACGTCTCATATTCCTTCTCTCCAGCAGTATATATTCTGTCCTGGCCCGGAGCAAGCTTAGAGGAACGCAATGCCCTGCAGATATCACCCGCAATTTTCTTAAACTCATCTCTTCCCATAAAGCTTTCGGGGTCAACTACAAAGAAGAAATGTCCCAAATGATACATGGACGGCTTACCCTCTTTATCCACTCCGGTTAAAGCTTTCATAAACTGTCCGCCCGAAAGCGCGGCTGAAAGTATCTCTACCACCGTAGCATAACCATAGCCCTTGTAGCCCGCAAGCTCATCACCGATACCGCCAAGCGGAGCAAGTGCTGCGGTTCCGTCCACAAGTCTCTTTAATATCTCTTCACTATCGGTAAGCGCCTCACCTTCCTCTGAAATCACCATACCCTTCGGTGTAGGCTTACCTTCTCTTGCATAATACTCAATCTTACCCCTCTGAACAATTGAAGTAGCACAATCAAGACAGAACGGAAACTCTTCATCCGTAGGTAGCGAGAACGTAAGCGGATTGGTACCAAGCATATTCTCAACTCCAAAGGTAGGAGCAATCGATGGTCTGGCGTTGGTTCCCGTAAGACCTATCATTCCCTCCTTACTCGCCATCGAAGTCCAGTAACCTGCAATACCATAGTGAGTAGAATTCCTGATAGCCCCTCCGGCCATACCGTATTTCTTAGCCTTTTCAATAAGCATTTCCATCATTTTATGGCTTGCCACCATGCCCATGCCATCATGCGCATCCATGACAACTGTGGTAGCCGTCTCCCTGACGATCTCTATATCTGTCGTCGGCAGTAAGGTTCCCTTGACTATCCTGTCTATGTAAATGGGCTTAAACCGGTTGCAGCCGTGACTCTCGATACCCCTTCTGTCAGACTCAAGCAGAACATCTGCACAGATCTTCGCATCCTCCTTAGGTACTCCGTAACCCACAAATGCATCTATCATAAAATCATTCATTAACTGCCATGGAACAAATGGACGTGTTTCTGTCATAATTAATACCTCCCCGATAATTTTTATTTATGATCACTCAAAATACTCTGCGACAAGCTTAAGATCTTCAATGATCGGCAGGTGCTGAGGACATGCTCTTTCGCACTGACCACAGGCAACGCAGTCGCTTGCCTTACCAAAGGTATGAGTAAGTCTCTCATAGTATTCTCCCTGTGGAGTCCAGCCCTTCCCCTTGACCTCCTGCTTATCCGCATTATACAAGGAGAAATACTTCGGTATCGCAATTTTCATCGGACATCCGTCCGTACAGTACGAACAGCCTGTACACGGAATCGCAATATTGGAATTGATCATATCAACTGCCGTCTTAACAACCTTTTTATCTTCCTCACTGAGCGGCTCAAAATCCTTCATATATCCGGTGTTATCAAGAAGTTGCTCCATATTGCTCATTCCACTTAGCACCATCATTACGTTATCAAGACTTGCGGCAAATCTTATCGCCCATGACGGAACCGACATATCCGGCTTATAGCTCTTAAAGAGCTTACTAACCTCATCCGGCACATTAGCTAAGGTTCCTCCCTTAACCGGCTCCATAACGATAACCGGTTTGCCGTGTTTGGTAACCATCTCGTAGCATTTTCTCGACTGGATAGCATTGCTTTCCCAATCCAGATAATTGATCTGCAGCTGTACAAATTCCATCTCCGGATGCTCTGTTAAAGCCTTGTCAAGAAATTCCGCATTATCATGACACGAAAAACCAATATGCTTAACAAGACCCTTTTCCTTCTTATCAAGCAGCCAGTTAAAGCAGTCAAGCTCCGTAAAAACCTTATATGACCCGCTGCCCATATCATGCAGCAGATAATAATCAAAGTATCCCGCTCCGGTCTTATCAAGCTGTGCATTGAAGATCTTGTCCCTGTCTTCCTTTGTCTGAATGAATCCGGAATGAAGCTTGGTAGCTAATGTGAAGCTGTCCCTTTGGTATCTGTCAACTAACACCTCCTTGGCAGCATTCTCACTGGCAAACCCGCAATACATCCATGCCGTATCAAAGTATGTAAAGCCCTGCTCAATAAATGAATCAACCATCCTCTTAGTATGCTCGATATCTATCTTAGACGGATCGTTAGGATCTGTCGAAGGTAATCTCATTAACCCAAACCCCAATTTCTTAGCAGCCATATTTCAATCTCCTTTCACAAAAACCGTGCTTTATCAAAGCCAACCCCATAAATGTGGTCATAAGCACCTTCTAATTATCTGTTTTCTGTCCCGCATCCTCTCCATCAACAACTAACGTTGCCGAACCATAAGCCTTAAGCGGCTTGCCATTCTCATCATACTCCATCGTATATCTCACATGGAAAGGAACTCTTCCAACCGTAAGAGGAATGATCGCCTCAAGATGCGGCACGCCGTTTTCTAACTGCTTCATCCAGTCATAATACATTTCTCTGTAGTCCTCAGGAAATACCCCGCTGTCAAAAAGCGGATCGGGATAATTCTTGATAACCGGCGGCAGATTAAGATCTCGCATACACCTGAAGCACGGTCTCATTTCCTTGGTGGCTATATCATATTCCCATGCGTAAATGTTAGCATGCTCACTGGCCATTCTGAACTTTCTCTCG
>OMSZ01000208.1 GCA_900313855.1 uncultured Eubacteriales bacterium | reverse complement strand
CCTACATTGATAGGCTTTGTCATATAATCATCAAAGCCCTCCTTGATGAAACGCTCACGCGCGCCGGAAAGCGCATTGGCAGTAAGAGCAACAATTGGCGTAGTTGCGTTAAGGTTATTCCTAAGCCCTCTTAGACGTTTGAGAGTTTCAATACCGTCCATGACAGGCATTCTATAGTCCAAGAAAATAAGATCATACTTCGTATGTCCTGCCTTTTCAAGACACTCCATACCGCTCGAGGCGTCATCAACATTAACCTGCGTCTTCTTAAGCAGATTCCTTACGACCACGACATTGACCGGCGTATCATCAACAACCAGTACCTTCGCCTCAGGAGCCCGGAAACTCTCCTGATATTTGGGCGTCTCCGGCATAAGCTTGTTCATTCTTTCACCGAATTCCCCTATTACTTCATCAACCACAACACCCTGAGGTATAGTTATGGTAAATGTCGAACCCTCTCCATAAACACTTTCAACTGCAATATCTCCATCCATAAGTCCTAACAGGTGATGTACGATAGCAAGCCCCAAACCGCTTCCCTCGACGGTTCTGTTTCTGTTCTGGTCCAACCTCTGGAACTTACCAAAAAGCTTATCCATATCCTTCTTGCGGATTCCGACTCCTGTATCCTTAACCGAAAAGACAAGCTCAATCTTTTTATCATCTATCGCCTTAAATGAAAGCTCTAACGAAACGCTGCCCTGTTTGGTGTATTTCACGGCGTTGTTAAGCACATTTATCATGATCTGGCGAAGCCGCATCTCATCTCCGTAAAGACATACCGGCGTATTGGGATTGACAGAAACATTAAGCTTAAGATTCTTCTGTCCTGCTTTGACCTGAATGATATTGACAACATCATTCAGTACAGAAGACAGGTCATAGTCTGCTTCGACGATCTCCATATTTCCGGCTTCGATCTTGGAAAAATCAAGGATATCGTTGATAAGTGAGAGCAGTGTTTTTCCCGCTCCCTCTATAGCTCTTGCATATTCTACTATCTTGTCATCCTCGCTCTCGCGAAGTATCATTTCATCCATACCTAAAACGGCATTGATAGGAGTTCTTATCTCATGAGAAATGTTTGCAAGGAAATTACTCATAGCCTCATTAGCTGCAACCGCGCGCTGCTCCTCGATACGAGCAAGCCTTGTAGCCTTCAATATTCCGATAAATTCATTCTGCGAAACAGGATTGGAAAAATAGAAGCCCTGAAGATAGTCCACACCGAATTCGTTGGCAAGATCCACCTGCGCCTTGCTCTCAACACCCGAGATCAGAAGCTTCTTACCCATTCTCTTGATCATATCGGTACTGCTCTCCATTATGATCCTTCCGATCTTAGACTGCTCTGCCTCCCAGAGAATAGTTCTGTCTATCTTAATAACCTCAACATCCAATGAAAAAATCGAGTGAACATTGGAGTATCCAATTCCGTAATCATCCACAGAGAAATAGAAACCATGCTCACGAAGTGTACGAATAAATGCTTCTAACCCTTCAAAATCCGTAGTGGCAGCATTTTCCATGATCTCAAAATTAATCCTTCCGGGATCGACATCATATCTTGAAACGATCTGTATGATACGCTCCGCATAGCTTGGCTGAGTACACTGTATAGTCGAAAGATTGACATTCAAGGTCTCTATACCCATCTCAACAGGTATACCGCTGTTTAGGAATTTACAAACTTCCTCTAGTACGAAATCACCAAGCTCGAATATTACTCCGTTACGCTCAGCCACAGCGAGAAATTCACTGGGATAGATCTCTCCGATTATCGTATCGTGCAGACGCAAAAGCGCTTCTCCTGATTTGATGGATCTGTCGCGCGCATCATATATCGGCTGATAGAACACTTCAAAAGTACGGTTTTTGACACCATTCATGATCGCTCTCTCAACCTGCGTACGTCTTAGGAAGAAATTAAGATCCTTTCCGTATAGAACGCCCTCTTTGCTGTTTACATCCTTGATCATAGGGCTTCCGACAAGTGCCATAAGCTGCTCTCTGCTCTTAAAATCCTTCGGTATCTCAACATAGAATACTCCTGCGTGAAATACGGTTTCACGCCCCTGAAAACTCCATTCCTGCAAAAAGCGATCATGTATAGTCTGAGCCATCTCCATATCCTTTTCCGGATTCATTTCATCATTTAATATTATAAATGTTCCCGGATTAAGATAGTAAATGTTTCTGTCCGCAACTACTGTACGAAGATATTCAATATTCATTATCGTCAGATTCTCGATATTCATCGGTCCTATTGTCTGCATTAGACTTTGAGGATTCATCATTTTAAGAATGATAAGACTTATCGGATGACGGCTTCCCATATAGCTTCGGATATCCATTGCAAGCGCTCTTTCATTATAGGCGCCCGTCCTCCGATTCATTCTGTCATCCTCATTCTCCACAGTTATAAGGATTCCAAGAACCGCAAGCGATTCCATGAACAGTTCTATATGAATGGTTGGCTGAAGCAGCTGGATTATCATGCCCGAAGTAACCATGACAAAGAAATAAATAAGCGTCTTCTGCTTCTTATAATCCATAGCCTTCCAGACAATAAGAATAAGTATCACAGCTATAATAAAATATAACACGCTGACGATATATATTGCATTTTCTCCTTTATTTCTGACAAAGTTTCTGTTCTCATCAAAATAAAATACCCAATGAGTTAACGGATTGATGAGCACAAGGATTTCCGCCGCGATCATAGGAGCCTCATAGGCTAGATGGTACCTTCTTGCCATTCTGTAATGCGCGCCGATCACCACAGCTATATAGAAACAAAAAAGCGGTGACAATAATGTATGCAGGATAAAATACACATACTGATTACCCTCCTGCAACATCACCAGAAAATGATTGTTTCCAACGTAGGGACGTATAACGGAATTACCAAGATCACATACACTTGAGATCAGAATATTGAGAAGTATGAAAAGAAAAATCTTGTTTTGGAGTCTGTAGGTTTTCTCTTTGACAACAACATAATAAAGGCATGAAACACAAAGCAACAGTGAACACACCAGAAATCCAGAATCGGATAATCCTTGAAGAAAATCCCTCATTGTCATAATACATTCCTCCAAACAAAGACTATATATCAAAATGATATTCTAAAGCACATTTTCCCATGCTCACATTATATAACAGCCAAAGGTCTGCGCACAAGCATATATAAAAAAATTCTTTCTTATAAATTATGTTTGTGCTATACTTGTAAAGCTACTTTCAGAACAGGAGGTAATAATAATGTCATCAGAACCGCAAATACAGGAAAACAAGATGGGCGTTATGCCTGTTAAATCATTGATCATATCCATGTCTCTACCAATGATGATATCCATGCTGGTACAGGCACTTTACAATATTGTCGACAGTATCTTTGTAGCGCAGCTTTCAGAGGATGCGCTTACCGCGGTAACACTTGCCTTTCCGTTGCAGACCTTAATGATAGCATTAGGCTCAGGTACAGGAGTTGGTATCAACGCTCTGCTTTCGCGTAGCCTCGGCGAAAAGGAATTTGACAGGGCAAATGACGCCGCCAATACAGGAATACTTTTAAATGCATTTAATTACTTAGCTTTTCTTTTTATAGGTATATTCATCGTTAAACCATTTATCACATCCCAGACAGACAATGCGGTTATAGCAGGTTACGGAGTTACATATCTTCACTATATATGTATCCTTTCCTTCGGTCTGTTCTTCCAGATGACCTTTGAACGTCTTCTTCAATCTACCGGAAGAACCTTTGAAAGTATGATCTCGCAGATCACGGGAGCTGTTATCAATATCATTCTCGATCCGCTGCTTATATTCGGAATCGGTTTCTTTCCGAAATTAGGTGTTGCGGGAGCAGCTATCGCAACCGTATTCGGACAGTCCTTTGCAGCCTGCTTAGGTCTTTTTATGAACGTTAAGAGAAACAAAGAGATCACCTTGTCATTTAAGGGCATCAAGAGTCCGAAGACGGACACGATCAAGCAGATCTATCTTGTTGGTGTTCCGTCCATACTTATGATGTCGATAGGCTCCGTTATGACCTATCTTTTCAATAAGATACTTAACACATTTTCATCTACCGCAGTTGCAGTATTCGGCGCTTACTTCAAGCTTCAGAGCTTCTTTTTCCTGCCGGTATTCGGACTTAACAACGGTATGATCCCGGTGCTTTCATACAATTACGGGGCAAGAAAAAAAGACCGCATTATGCAGGCCTTACGTTTCTCGCTTATGTTCGCATTAACCATAATGCTGCTTGGAACAGTAGTCTTTGAAGCCATACCGGGCATCTTACTTAAGCTGTTCGATGCATCAGATAACATGATAATAATAGGAACTCCTGCTTTAAGGATCATTGCAGTTCATTTCCCGATAGCATCAGTATGTATCGTGCTAGGCTCGGTATTCCAGGCTTTTGCCAAGAGCCACTACTCACTTGTGGTATCGCTTGGCCGACAGTTAGTTGTACTTATACCTGCCGCGTGGTTATTAAGTCTTCTAGGAAATATCAACTATGTATGGTTTGCATTTCCGATCGCTGAGATTGTTTCGCTTACAATAACATTAATATATTTCCGAAGAATCAAGAAAAATATAATCGATACCTTGGATTAGGCATACTATTTCTTAAGCCGCTTTTCCTGACATCTTATCCACTCGTCAAGGGACAGCGGCTCATAATCTGAATACATACAAAAACAGTTTATCATATTACACGGGATATTCATCTCTACGATCTCATCATTTGCGCCGAGTGTCATTCTCTTTGAATTAACCGTGATCTCCTGAAACTGTTCCAAAAGGCGCTGGTCAAATGTGTCATGCACATGACCGTATAACATATACGTTTTGGGGTTTCCCTTTTTATCTAATCTGTACTGTCCGTTATAGCACATAACAGGATAATGACAGAGAACGACCTTTCTCTTGTTATCATATATTTCCGCATAGTCCTTAACCCATACAAAACGTGATGTGTCAAACTTAGCGCTCTTAAGATAATGATCATGGTTTCCCCGTATCATATAAAGGGTACCATTTAACTGCGACAATATCTCCTGAGTCTGCTCAGGCTTACCCCAGGAAAAATCTCCAAGTATCACCACTTCATCATTCTTATTAACCTTGTTATTCCATTTTTCGATCATATAAGCATTCATCTCTTCCACAGAAGAAAAACCGCGGTTATCCATGCGATGGATAAGATTTTCATGGAAGAAATGACAATCTGCAATGTAATATCTCACTTTGTTTCCCCGTTTCATAGTCATAATAATTGAGAGATATTATACTATATTTATTATTATTTCACAATTAAATAATCCGTAATAATATGAAGCAGAAGTGAAAAAATACAATACTTAACAGGTTACAAATGGTTGTATAATATGCTTGACAATCATCATAGCAAGAGTTAAGTTAAGGTTAACACACGATTTAATATAAAATAATCCTATAAATCCTTTCCTATTGATAATATATAGAGTTTTAGCAGATAAATTATCCAATAGAAAAGGAGACACGAATGATTAATGATAAATTTAATAATGCATCTTTAAATGATGGTTTTTATGATAACCCCAACGATGAAGAGTCTTTCAAAACTTATTTCCATCCGGCTTTCTGTGCGGCGATGAGATTAGAGCTTAGGGAAGACAGAAATCACCTTATATTTGATGATGAATTTGTCCTTAATAAAAAACCTAATAGTATTGATTTTCTGACTATCAATATGGACGAAAGTATTAAGGTAAAAAGCGGTCTAGGCGCGATATTTAAAAAACATAATCTGTTTGAGTTTAAAAATTATAGAGACAGCCTTAATGAAAGAGTGTATCATCGCACAATGGGGTATGTACATTTATATATTGCCTACAATGAAAAAGAGGTTTCTCTTGATGATGTTACGGTATCATTTCTTCGAGAAGCATATCCGAGAAAACTGATGGAATATTTCAATGATAATGATTTTAAGATTAGTGTATATGAAAATGGAATATACCATATCAAAAAAAAGGGACATATAGATGTGCAGATTATAGTGACAAGAAGACTTGGAGAAACATATGCGTGGATCAACAAGCTTACGAGAAGATTGCGCAGAGAAGATGTGCTGCGAATGCAGAAGGAAAAATCCAGTCTGGATGATCAAATCGACCATATATATGCGGAATCGGTAATTGATCTGAGTATAACTCTTAACAGAGATAAAGATTTTATAAAGGAGATGATTGGTATGGGTTTATTAAGAGATATGTTTCAGGATGAGTTCGAGGAAAAAGATAAGAAGATAAGGGATTTAAGTGAGCAGTTACAGACCGAACAGGAGGAAAATGCAAAACTGAGACGGGAACTGGAAGAGTTCAAAAAATTAGTTGGCAACAAAATTGCTATGCTGTAATATATAGTATGATTTATATATAAGTGCGGATGATCTAGTGATCATCCGTAATTTTACTTTATAGGAAACTTCGTTTCCAATAAAGCAAAACCGATAATTGAATTGCGCCATCATATACGATATAATTAGTAGTTAGATAGCTATAGTACATGATCTGAAAGGGGCATGCCTATGAAGGAGAAATGTTTTTGCCGATTACCGGCGTCATCTGACTGCCGCTATAATATCATTTGTTGTATCAGTATGTCTGTTATCTTTGTGCAATGAAACGTTGCACGTCTTTGCTGCGCCTGACAATTCTCTGTCAGTTGTCAGCGTTCCCACTGCATATACGATTACCGGCGGTTACACGGATATTGCGGTTAGTGTTAAGAATAATACCGCAGCAGATGTAACCGGAATATCAATCATAGATAAAACGTATGTGACTAATGCTGATGGTGATGAGTGGTCGCCTTATGAGTTTCAGTATTCTACACGTACGGGAGTTGATGCCTGCCAGGAGCCTGTTAATGCTATAAAAGATGAGCTTGGTTATACGAT
>OMSZ01000064.1 GCA_900313855.1 uncultured Eubacteriales bacterium | reverse complement strand
TAAGTATTATCAGGGCTTTCATCCTGCCAAGGTGTCAGCTAACATTTATTTCTCTGATGAGCTTTCACATAAAATGTATGGCGGTTGTGATGCCATACTTGTACCATCAAGATTTGAACCATGCGGTCTGACACAGCTTATGGCACTTCGCTACGGATCACTTCCGATAGTAAGGGAGACCGGCGGTCTTAATGATACGGTAATTCCTTATAATGAATATGAGCAGACCGGAACGGGCTTTTCATTTGCAAACTATGATCCGCAGGAGCTTCTTAAGACTATCAATTACGCTAAAGAAGTGTTCTATACACAGAAGAAGAACTGGGAAGCTATGCAGCTTAGAGCAATGCAGCAGGATTATTCATGGTCAAGCTCAGCTAAGAAGTATGAGGAGATTTACCAATAGAATTTGGGATTAATTTATGATGATGGATGCCGCGGGCTTTTTTGCCCGCGGCTGTTCATGTAAATACCATTTTTGCTAGGAGGATAAGAAATGGCATTCGATGGCGTTGTTATTTCAAATATAGTTAAGGATATGAAGGATCGCCTTACAGGAGGAAGGATATATAAAATATATCAGCCTGAGGCAGACGAGATTAATCTTGTTGTAAAGAATAACGGGACAACATATCGTGTGATGTTAAATGCAAGCGCAACACTTCCGCTTGTGTATTTCCTTGACGAGAATAAAAAGAATCCGATGACGGCGCCTAACTTCTGTATGCTTTTGCGAAAGCATATTGGAAACGGACGTATAACGGGAGTGTCTCAGCCGGATTTCGAGAGGATAATAGTTCTTGATATCGAGCATCTTGACGAGATGGGAGATGTATGTTCTAAGAAGCTTATAATAGAGCTAATGGGGAAATACAGCAACATTATATTCGCGGATAGTGATGGAAAGATAATAGATTCCATTAAACGTATAGGCAGTAATATAAGCTCCGTAAGAGAGGTACTGCCCGGAAGAGACTATGTGATGCCGCCAAATGATAAGATCGATCCGATGCAGCTTGACAGAGAGACGTTTGTTTCGGAAATACTTGAGAAGCCGATGAGTATAGTGAAGGCTATATATTCATCAATAACAGGTATCTCGAAAGAGATGGCTGAGGAAATCTGCTATGAGGCGGAGATTGACGGCAATTTCAGTACAGACAGCCTTGCGGATAATAACAAAGAGGCTTTGTGGCAGGTTGTATCAAACCTTGTTAACAGGATAAAAGAGGGGAGCTATGAGCCTTGCATAGTCTATAATAAAGAGGTTCCGACGGCATTTTCTGCTGTTTATCTTAGGATGTATGAGGATTTGACCGTGGTTAAATTTGAAGATATATCCAAGGTGCTTACTCTCTTCTATGCACAGAAGGACAACTACAGCAGAATGCACCAGAAATCGACAGATTTAAGAAAGGTGCTGTCAGCTCTTATTGAGAGGACGTCTAAGAAATATGATATTCAGTTAAAGCAGTTAAAGGATTCGGATGGTCGTGACAAATACAGAATTTACGGAGAATTGCTGCAGGCATACGGTCACGAGGTGAATCCCGGGGATAAGAGTGTTACTGTTGATAATTATTATGATAACACAAAGCTTACAATTCCCTTAGATGAGAATTTAACTGCGGTTGATAATGCAAACAGATATTTTAACAAATATAATAAAATGAAACGTACATATGAAGCGTCCTTGCAGTTAGTAAAAGAGAGCAAAGAGACCTTAGATCATCTGCTGCTTCTGCAAAACAGTGTTGAGATAGCATCGTCAGAGGCTGATATAGCCGAGATACGTGAAGAAATGATAATGGCGGGCTTCCTTAAAGATAAGAAAAATGTTAAAGGAAGCAAGAGCTTAAGAGAAAAAGAGAAAAGTAAGCCTTTGCATTATCTGTCGTCTGACGGTTTTCATATGTATGTAGGTAAGAATAATCTGCAGAACGACAGACTTACATTTAAGACGGCAGGACCAAAGGATATATGGTTTCATGCGAAGGAAATGCCGGGCTCACATGTTATAGTAAAGCTTGAAGGCGCAGAGGATGTTCCTGACGAGACCTATGAGGAGGCAGCAAGACTTGCGGCGTTTTATTCTACGGGCAAGACCAGTCCTAAGGTGGAGATAGATTATACAAGAAGGATAAATCTTAAGAAACCGCCGGAGTCTAACCCGGGTTATGTTATATACCATACCAATTATTCAATGGTAGCAATTCCTGATATTAAAGGGATAGAGCAGGTGGATTTTTGAAAAGAATTATTGCATTTATTATGCGGCTTTGGTATAATTATTTGAAGTGTTTTTCTTTACGGACAGGCTTTATGATCTTAGAACTTATGGATGCATTTCTTTTACGTAAGAATAGCACTTTGTGTTTTGTTCACATATAAGCTTTAGAATATTTTATTTAAGAAAGAAGCGGATGAAGATTTGATTAAAAGTATGAC
>OMSZ01000185.1 GCA_900313855.1 uncultured Eubacteriales bacterium | reverse complement strand
CAACGCCTATTCCTATTCCCGCGCCAGCTCTTGTTATAAAAGCCGATATTCCAAAGCATATTCCGGCAATCTCAAATTGCAGTATAAGGTACGCAAGGTGAAAGAGCATAACGTCTTTCCACTCAACTTCACCATCAATCATTAATACCGACACAACCGAGCAAAGAAGCACGATTACATTTAATATAATAATTATTGAAAATACTCCGAGAAGCTTTTCTGTTATAACTCTTACTCTTGATACAGGGTGCGTCATAAGAAACTCGGCCGTCCTGTCTCGTTCTTCTTTCATAAGTGCGCCGATTCCTGTTACTGAAGCAAAAAATGCACCGCCGATTCCCAGAATATTACCACCCTCAACTCCGTAAAAGCCGATAAGTGTTCCGAAGTTTAACTGGTCCATACCAAAAGCTGCCGTAAAGTTCCCCATTGAAGAAAACATTTCATTGACGCCATCCATTTCTGATTCCATGTCCGGATACATCAGCACGCAGGCTGCTATAAGAAGTCCAATCGAAAGACTCCATATAATAACAGATAATCTTTGACTTTTTAATTCTTGTTTGAATATCGCCATAGCATTACTCCTCTCTTATAACATACAAATTGGAGATTGCGAAACACAATTCGTAATTCATATAATTTCCCAATCACTCAATCTACGCCTCGTAATAATTCATAAATATTTCCTCAAGACTAGGCTCGGTTATATTCACGTTACTTAGATTACTTTCTGCAAGTTTCTTAAGAAGAAGTTTCATTTCACCCTTATATAGAAAACTTGTTGTATTATTATCTGTCTTCAAATCATTGATACCGCCCAAACCATTCATATCAAACTCGCCGGTTACCGTCACTTTCTTTGCGCCGGTTTCCTCTAACTTTTCAACCTTGTCAGATACTATTATTTTTCCGTCTCTTATAAATGCAGCACTGCAACAGTTATTCTGTACCTCTGACAAAATATGAGAAGAGAAGAAAATAGTTGCACCTTTTGAATTCTGTTCCGTAAGAATCTCAAAAAACTCTCTCTGCATTAACGGATCAAGTCCGCTTGTGGGCTCATCAAGAATTAGCAATTCCGGCTCATGTTGAACAGCACATACTATTCCGACCTTTTTCCTGTTACCCAACGAAAGATCATCAACTCTCTTAGATATATCTATCGATAATCTCTCACATAATATCTTTGCCTGTTCATCACATTTCTTACGTCTTAGCTCGGCAGAATATCTGATAACATCCTTAACCTTCATACCACTTGTAAAATTAATCTCTGAAGGCAGATATCCGGTATTCTCAAGAATCTTACTCTTCTCTGAAACAATGTCAAAACCCAACACCTTCGCACTACCTGATGTAGGACTTATAAGACCTAACAACGTTCTTATCGTCGTTGATTTTCCGGCACCATTCGGCCCGATAAAACCAAAGAAATCGCCCTTAGATACACAAAGTTCCAAATCGGTAATACCTCTGCTTGCCCCATATGTCTTTGTAAGTTTGTTAGTCTCTATAGCATTCATTTTACTCATCGCCCCTTAAGTACAGTTTTTCCAAAGTCTATAATATTTTCCCATTGACCGTTCCGGTTAATAATTATTATACTCCATTGACCATTTTTGAGAAGACCAAAAAAGTAAAACCTCATAGAGTTCTTGATTATTTCTTCAACAAAACTCTATGAGGTATATAAATTTACAACTTATATTTAGGTGAAAATATTGCGAGTACAATTAACGATACAGTAAATACAACCGTATCCACCCACCAATCAAAATGAAGAAATTGCGCTATCACCGAAAACAATATATAAGCAACTGCATATATTCCAAACATCCTAAGATGTAAAAAAGCAAATCTTTTTCTTCTCTCACTTCCCGCAGCAACTGCCTGTTCATACGATACTCCACTCATCCAATAGACAGTTTCCCAAACATACATCATTGCCATCAGTATGACCATTGCCACTGCCGTAAAAACTAATAAAATACGTGTCAGAACCGCTGCATCCTTAATTGGGAGAAATACAGGTGTTGTAACCAGTGCTGAATATGCAATCAACCATATAATGAAACCAAGATATGATTTCTTCATATTGTCTTCATCTCCTTTTTCGCATTATGATTTTCTTTCTTTATTCCAAGAACTGCCCACCGATATACAGGTATGCGTGATATGATTTCGTACAAAATATATGCCCCCGCAAAACCTGCAACAAGACTTAAGATGTATGCAACCGGTGCTGAAATGATTCCCGGCTTTGCAAGGTATAATCCAACCGATGATACTCCAAGATAATGGAACACATATAGTCCAAAGCTTCGTAAGCTCATCCACTTTGTAAAGGCGTTGGCAAAATCAAAATATCTTGCAAAACAGCCGATTACCGCAAGGCACATGAAATATCCGTAGGTCACAAACAATACAGAGCGGTTGACCGGCTTATCGGCATAGTTATCACCAAAATAGTTAATGCAAAACATTATTCCAAGAACAACGGAAACCGCTAATAATATCAATGACCATTTCTTCAGCACTTCAATAACCTCATCATGTGATAACACGTAATACCCAAGCAGAAATGCAAAGAAATAGTATCCAAAACGATATACGACTATCACAGGTGTATTAAGTATTTGTGCCGTCAAAAATGCCGGAACAACAAATAGTATAAGAATTGTGAAATTTGCTTTCCCGCCAAGCTTTAACAGCTTTCCTTTTTCAATCTTTCTGATAAGAACAAGAAAGAGTGAAAACAGCCATAATAACTGCATATACCACAATACTCCTATACCGCTTAGTATAGTTGCGATAACCTTGCCGATCATAGGCATTTCATCACTTTGTATAACACCTGATATCGATACATTGACATATCCCTGAATAAACTGAAATGCAAAAAGTCCGATAGTTACCGGAACAAGCAGTTTTCTTGTCCTGCTCTTAATGAATTCCTTATTGGTATGATTATCAAGATATAACTTCGAACTGATTCCCGAAACCATGAAAAGAACAACCATAAACCATGGATAAACTATATACTGGAACACATCATAGTACTGCACGTCAAGATCAGTTATCTTGCCGATAACTCCGACAATGCCCTCCGCATTGTACATATAAAACACATGATAGATCACAACAAGAACTACTGTAAACCATCTTATATTATCCAAATAATTCTTTCTCATAATTATCTCACCCCGTTAATGAATATCAAACTCCGGTGCTTCGTCAAGAGTTTCCGAAACGTATTTGCCGTTCTTCTTTCTCTGCTTCACGCACTCTGTAAGTAAGTATTCTATCTGTCCGTT
>OMSZ01000061.1 GCA_900313855.1 uncultured Eubacteriales bacterium | reverse complement strand
GGTAGCTTTCCTTGTTGAGAAGAACATGCCTACAGAAAAGATGTTAGAGGTACTCAAAGAAGCAAAGAAGCAGCGTGAGAACGGAACACAGGTTAATATAGCAATCATGAAGAAGAACAAGAAGTTCCAGAAAGAGCAGATGGAGAAAGAGGGATACAGCCAGTTTAAGGAGTTCTTTGCAGATAGGCTGTAGTTACAGATTAATATATTAAGATTAGATTACTACCTAAGATATTAACATTTTAGGTAGTAATTTTTTGGAGGATTATTTTGACTAAAGTTGATTTGATTACCGGATTCTTGGGTTCGGGTAAGACAACATTTATAAAAGAATATGTGAGATATCTGCTTGATAAAGGTGAAAAGGTTGGAATCATAGAGAATGACTATGGTGCTATCAATGTGGATATGTTGTTGCTTGATTCTGAGTTTGGCGATGAGTGCAGAATGGAGATGGTCGTTGCCGCCGATCCTGATTGTCACAGAAGACGTTTCAAGACTAAGCTTATCGCAATGGGTATGGAGAGTGAGAAGCTTGACCGTGTTATCGTTGAGCCGTCAGGAATCTATGATGTGGATGAGTTCTTTGATATTCTCTATGAGGAGCCGTTAGACAGATTCTATGAGATAGGCAATGTGATTGCGATTGTGGATTCGGGACTTTCAGATGATCTTTCTAAGGAGTCGGATTATCTTCTTGTTTCCCAGATTGCGGAGGCAGGAATGGTTGTGTTTTCAAAGGTTACTTCAGAAGCGCCGGTAGATGTTTATAAGTTGGAAGATAAAGAAGGATATATTTGCGATAAGCAAATGCAGAACTTGGAATTTTTTGACGTTGAGCGTGTTGTTGACCATATGAATCGTGCTCTGGAGAGGTTTAAGTGTAGTAGAAGATATGACAAAGCTTCGAAGGATATCATGGTTAAGCCATGGGAGAATTTAACCGTGGTTGATTTTGAACGGATAGAGAATTGCGGTTATGTTCCGGAAGACCATATCAAATTACATGTTGCAGAGGATAACGGTTATAAGTCTCTATTCTATTATCATGTGAAGATGACAGAAGATGAGCTTAAGAAAGTGACAGAGGGGTTGTTTTCTGATAAGAGCTTTGGTAACATTTATCGTGTAAAGGGCTTTGTGCCACTTGAAGATAATGGAATAGATGATGGAGATGGGTTGTCGGGAGCAGAGGATGAATATGCCCAAACAGCTTACAATAAATATATGCAGATAAATGCTACGTCAGAACGTGTTGAGATTACACATACCGATAATGGACAGGAAGTGATAATTGTTATCGGCGAAGGTCTTGATAACGGAAGGATTGAGGATTATATAAGGGCATATAGTTCAGAGAAGGATATAACGGCAGGACAGTCGAATCATAGACATTAAAAGGGGTATGTACATGGACGGATATAATTTACTTGCCTTGATATTGTTTGCAATAGGCATGTTTTTTGAAATAGTGAATATCGGTGTATTTTTTGCAAATCGTAAAGGCGGTTCTTCTTCCGGTGTGCCGTTTTTTGCGGGAATATTCTTTTGCTTGGCACTTGCTGCTTTTTCACCCACAAGGCATTTTTGGTTTGTCGGAATGCTTTTTGATGTTACCTTATATTCTACAATAGATACATTTATATTAATTCGAAGGGCGTATAAGAAAAGTGACGAATTCCGGATAACTGTATTAGTGGATAATAAGGAGTGTGGAGAATATAAGGGAGAGCACGGGCTGTCGCTTTACGTTGAATACGGAATTGACAAGATATTAGTAGATACCGGGTGTGGCGAGCTCTTTTTTGAAAATGCGGAAAAGATGGGTATTGATCTGTCACAGGTGACACATGCGGTATTGTCACATTCACACTATGACCATTCGGATGGATTTGAGAAATTCTTTGAGGTTAATAAAAAGGCTAAGCTTTATGTAAGAAAGGAAGCCGGAGAATGTTATTATTCCATGCATGATGACGGTATGAAGTATATAGGACCTAAAAAGGGTATGCTTGAGAAATACAAGGATCGTATTGTGTTTGTGGATAGAGAATATGAATCGATAGGTACGTGGGCGTGGAACATGATTCTGCTGTCTCACACGACAGAGGGGCTTTCAAAAATAGGCGAAAAGGCGAAGCTCTATAAGGAAGAAAATGGCGAGATGATTCCTGATGACTTTGCGCATGAGCAGACGCTTTGCATAGGTTCTCCCAAAGGTATAATTATAATCAACAGTTGTTCTCATGGCGGGGCGGCTAATATAATCAAAGAGGTTGAAAAGTATTATGAGGGATATTCTGAAAAGAAGAATATATATGCCTATATAGGCGGCTTTCATTTATTCAAATCCTCTGATGAGGATATCATGGAGTTTGCGAATACATTAAAGGAAGTGGATTGTCAGAGGATAATTACAGGACACTGTACCGGGGAGCATGCATTTGAAATACTTAGGCAGGAGCTGGGCGATAGGGTTGAGCAGATGCATTCGGGAATGGTGATAGATATTCCTTCTTTTTAGTTAGAGAGTTGGTGATAATATGACAGAGATAAAAGCGTGTCTTTTTGATTTTAACGGAACTATGTTTTTTGACGGCAGGCTGCACGATAAGGCTTGGCGTGAAACAATATCAAAAGAAACAGGAAAGACTATAACCGATGAAGATATCAGGAAGTACATATATGGCTGCAATAACAGGGATATAGTAAAGCATTTCTTCT
>OMSZ01000089.1 GCA_900313855.1 uncultured Eubacteriales bacterium | reverse complement strand
TAGTTTGACATAACCCCCACCTACACCTAAGCTTAGAGGTGGGGGATTTCTCCGACTGAGTTAAATAACATAAACAATCAAATATCAGGTACAGTGTATAATGCCGTAAAATGATCAATACTAAAGATCAAATTGGCAAATATCATTAAATGAATATAAGTGAGTATATCACATCAGCCCGATACTGTACAAGTAATAAATCATGTGTTATCATACAATAGTATTTATAATGTAAATATGTTTCATATCATTTTACATCGCATTAATAATAAACCAATAATATGTAATTAATTATATTACGCATAAGATAAGAAAGGAGTCTGTTTATAATGAAAAGACCTTTATTGTGTTTCCTTATAGTTTTAACCGTACTATTACTGCCCATCAGTTCTAAAGCTGCCGAGACATATTTTACAGTCAATAATAATGAACCGGCAACGGCAATAATAAATGTCGGCGACACCGGAAAGATCATACCAAATCTTTCTTTTATCCAGGATCAGGCATCACTTAATAATTACACATACTATTTTGAGAGTAATGATACCTCAATATTAACCGTAGACAATACCGGTTATTTTAACACTTTATCGACAGGTAATGTTTCTGTTGATATCAAGGTTTACGCAAACAACTATTCCGATTATGATTATTATAACTATTATTCCGGTTACAACTATTACAACCCTTACAGCTACGGGAATCTGATTTTTACTTCTACTATTTCCTTTACTGTAAGTATTGATATGACTAATGTTACATTAAGCACAGACAACATCACTTCGTATATGTATCCTGAATACTACTACCGTTCTAAACCCTACTACTATAATCAGGCTTCCCAGATAGTGATAAACAGTGCAGTGGTGATAAGCTCGCCTGATGAAACACAATTCTCATACACCTGCACTAACCCGATGCTTCAAATTTCTGCAGATATTTATGACAATATAATCACGATCAACCAGGGTTCTTCAGATGAGGGTTCCGGAATGATCACATTTAATATTTACGGAAAGCTGTTCTATGTTAATTATCAGTCTGTAAAGGTTGGCATATCCGACCAATCCTATCTTCTCGTCAAAGGCAAGACAAAAAAATTAACCGTATCAGGTTATTCCGGAGATATTATATGGAGTTCCAGCAATCCTTCCATAGCCACAGTTGATACTAACGGTGTTGTTAAGGGCAAAAAAATAGGCAATGTAATTATCAGAGCACAGATTGGAGATCATTATTTGGGATGTGCTGTTTCAGTTACAAAAGCCAAGCTTAAGAAGGTGGCTGAAAGAGCAACCTACATCGGAACACATTGGGAATACAGTCAGCAAAAAAGAACTCAGAAGGGGTATTACGATTGCAGCGCTCTTGTATGGAAGGCCTACAAAGAAAAAGCACATTTAACCTTCGGATCACCCTGGTATCCGGGAGTAGCACTTACAGAAGCAAAATGGTGCAGAGCACACGGAAAAATGATAAAGGGCGGTCTGACTTATAAAAAGATCCGGAAAATGCAGGTTAATCCGGGAGATCTCTTGTTCAAATCAAGCGATATGAAAAAGAAATATGCAGATATCTACCATGTTGAAATGTTCACCGGCTACTTTTGTAATTCCGTCAATTCAGACGGAACCGCCAATTTCAGTCCCCTTTGGGCCGCAAGAGGTTCATACTATTCCTTCGAAGAAAAATCATTACTGGGACGACCGATGAAATAATTTATAAAAAGAACGTTCCGTTAATCTTTTTAACGGAACGTTCTTTTTATTATGCTATTATTTTATTATCATCCACAGAATTACATATTCATTATTATCTCTTTTGCAAAGCTCTCTTCAATAGGTCTTGCATATACTCCAGGTTCATATTCGACAATATCACCTATCCCTTTTTGAAGCACAAATCTTAATCTGCCATTCTTTACCTTCTTATCAGTATACAATTTTTTGACTAATTCTTCTCTGTCTATATAAGCAGGAATATCTACAGGCAGTCCTGCTTTAGCAAGTAAAGCTCTAACCCGACCTCTCTCTTCTTCTGTCATATAAGATAATCTGTATGCCATATCAACCTCAGCAGCAAGTCCTATTGCAACTGCTTCACCATGTAACAGCTTATAATCACTGACAGTTTCAATTGCCCTGCCGATCGTATGTCCCAGATTAAGTACTTCCCTAAGTCCGGACTCACGCTCATCCTTCATAACCACTTCGTATTTGATCCTGCAATTAACTTCAGCTATATGCTCACACGATTTTTTGTCCATGGTCAAAATTTTATCCATATTATCTTCGAGATAATCAAAAAAATCTTTATCAGCAAGGCAGGCATGCTTAATAGTTTCAGCCATTCCGCTTACTACCTGTCTATGTGGAAGAGTCTTCCATGCTGCTATATCAATATATACTTTTTCAGGCTGATTAAACAATCCTATCAGATTAGTCGCCAGCGGTGTATCTACAGCAGTCTTTCCTCCGACAGAGGCATCGGCTGCTGCTAACAGGGTAGTCGCATAATTAATAAATGGAACTCCTCTTCCATAGGTACCTGCAATAAATCCGGCAATATCAGTAACAACACCTCCGCCAACTGCAATTATACAGCAGTCCCTTCTATATTGTTTCGAAAGCATTGCATCTTCAATTTCTTCTTTTGTTTTTCTTGTCTTGCTTTTCTCTCCTTCAGGAAATACAAATATATCTGCATCATATCCGGCATTCTGTAAAGCCATAAGCAC
>OMSZ01000063.1 GCA_900313855.1 uncultured Eubacteriales bacterium | reverse complement strand
ATGCGCACGGATTCGAATAGGAAGTGAGTCTGCTAAAGCAGACCCGAATCCGGCGCGCAAGACTCGCGAGCGAGTCTTGACAATGAGCTGAAATGATACGTTATCAGAGATTATGAACAGATATCAGAGGTAGCTATGAAATATGTAATAAAACATGAGAACAGAAACAGAATAAGGTTTCATCTTTCTATGAGCAGGTTTTCATTTCGTCAGGCGGATATACTTGAGTATTATCTGCTAAGCTATGATGAAGTGATAGAGGCGCGCATTTATGAGAGAACTGCTGATGCGGTTATCATTTATTCAGGAGAAAGAGCACGTACACTTGAAATTATCAGGGATTTTTCTTTTGAGAGTGCGAAGGTTTCTGACAGGCAGTTAGAGTGTTCGGGAAGAGAACTTAATGCATATTATCGTGACAGGATAGTAACATCTATAATAATGCATTATGGCAAGCGGCTGATCGTTCCTGCGCCGATCAGAAGAATATGGATATTGATTAAGACCGCAAGATACATAATAAGAGGGCTTAAGACGATCGGAAAGGGCGGGCTTAAGGTTGAGTTATTGGATTCTATAGCAATAACCGCCGCGATCGCAACGAAGGATTACAAGACGGCGTCAAGCGTGATGTTTCTGTTAAAGATCGGTGATACTCTAGAGGAGTGGACCCGTAAGAAATCCGTTGATGATCTGGCAAGACGCATGTCGCTTAATATTGATAAGGTGTGGTTGAAAACTCCTGGGGGTGATGTGTTTACAGATTCTGATAAGATCGTCTGCGGTGATAAAGTGGTAGTCCATATGGGTAACATTATTCCGTTTGACGGTAAGGTTTGTGACGGTGAAGCGTTGGTTAATCAGGCATCCCTTACGGGTGAGGCGGAGGCTGTGAGAAAGGCTGCAGGCTCTGCTGTTTTTGCCGGAACGGTTTTAGAGGAGGGCGAGCTTACTATTGAGGTTTCAAGTGTAAGCGGAAGCGGACGGTTTGATAAGATCGTTAGAATGATCGAGGAGTCCGAGAAAATGAAATCCACAGTAGAAGGAAAGGCTGAAAGACTTGCAGACAGACTTGTACCATATACATTAGCGGCTGCCGGACTTACATATCTTTTAAGCCGTAATGTATCTAAAGCAATATCAGTTCTTATGGTGGATTATTCCTGTGCTCTTAAAATGGCAATGCCAATCTCTGTTCTGTCTGCCATTAAAGAATCTGCTGATTACGGCATAACTGTTAAAGGCGGAAGATTTATGGAGGAAGTGGCTGCTGCGGACACGATTGTTTTTGATAAGACAGGAACACTTACGATGGCAAGACCGATGGTTGCAAAGGTGGTTTCCTTTAACGGTGAGCCGGAGGATGAGCTGCTTCGCCAGGCTGCCTGCTTAGAGGAACATTTCCCACACTCGGTAGCTAAGGCGGTTGTAGATGCCGCGATAAGAAAAGGACTTACTCATGAGGAAATGCATTCGAAGGTGGAGTATATCGTAGCACATGGTATAGCGTCGTCAATAGACGGAAAGAAAGCGATTATCGGCAGCTATCATTTTGTTTTTGAGGACGAGAAGGCTGTAGTGCCTGATGGCACGCAGGATGTGTTTGAGAATCTTCCGGCGCATTATTCGCATCTCTATTTTGCAAAGGGCGGGAAACTTTGTGCGTGCATACTTATCGAGGATCCGATGAGGGAAGAGGCATCTGAAGTGGTTGAGAAGCTTAAGGCTTCGGGCTTTGAACATATAGTTATGATGACCGGAGACAGTGAGAGAACTGCGGCTTCGATTGCGCGTGCAGCGGGAATAGATGAGTATTATTCTGAGGTTCTTCCTGAGGATAAAGCATCATATGTCGAGAGGGCAAAGAAGGAAGGCAGACATGTGATAATGGTTGGCGACGGCATCAATGATTCGCCTGCACTTTCGGCTGCTGATGTCGGAATTGCCATAAGTGATGGCGCTGAGATCGCAAGACAGATCGCGGATATCACGATAAGCTCATCAGACCTTCACAGTATTGTAATGTTAAGAGAATTAAGTGTTCTGCTTATGAAGAGGATTCGATTTAATTACAGAACGATAGTGGGATTTAATACGGCACTCATCGCTCTTGGAATAGCGGGCGTAATGCCGCCTGCAACCTCTGCGATGCTGCATAACGGTTCTACTGTTGCGCTCGGCTTAAAGAGTATGACTAATCTTCTGCCGGAGTGATGATGGTGAAAGAATTAGTTCCGTTAAGTTTAAGCGTGTGCATTGACTGTAGCGGAATGAACACAAAACACACGGGGACGCAGTTGATATGGGAAAGATTTCGATGATGGAGGATATTATAAATGTTCGTTGAAGTATCAGATATTAAGAAAAGCTACGGTGAGGGCGGAAGCTATATTCAGGTTTTAAAAGGTATTTCCGCAGGTGTTTCACAGGGAGAAATGTGTGTTATTCAGGGAACATCAGGGTCCGGAAAGTCAACATTTCTTAACTGTATAGGTGGACTTGATGAGGTTGATTCAGGTTCTATACGCATAGCGGATAAGGAGATAGTCGGTCTTAAAGGCGAGAAGCTTTCTGATTACCGTCGTGATAATCTCGGCTTCATATTCCAGTTTTATAATCTTGTGCCCAACCTTACCGTGCGTGAGAATATTCAGGTCTGTGAATATCTGACGAATGCGCCGCTTTCAATGAATGAGCTGCTAGATGTGCTCGGATTAGCAGAGCATGCCGACAAGTTCCCGTCCCAGCTTTCGGGAGGACAGCAGCAGAGGTGTGCTATTGCAAGAGCGCTTATTAAAAATCCTAAGCTGCTGCTCTGTGATGAGCCGACAGGAGCGCTTGATTCGAAGACATCAAGAGATATTCTTATACTTCTTGAGAAGATAAATGCTGTATATGGCACGACAATGATGATAGTAACACATAATAATTCTATTAAAAATATGGTTGACCATGTGATCTATCTCAAGGATGGGGAGATTTCAAAGGATTACTATAATGAAACCAAGGTTGCGGCGGCAGAGCTTGAAGATCTGTAGATGTGTAGTTTTGTGAACAGTAACAATAGCTTCATAAAGCTGTAAATGATTTTGGCATGAACTGTTGCGATTTGGAGAGGATAACGACATGAAAAGAGTATTATTTAAGCGTTCACTAAGAGATCTTAAGGCGAATCTGACAAGATACACAGCTCTTGGTCTGCTTATCATTTTTTCAATATATATGGTTTTAAGTCTTGTGGGTGCTGCTAATGCGGTTGTGGATCAGACTGCGGAATATGATGAGAAGCTTAATTGTGAGGATGGAGAATTTTCCGTATTTGTACCATTGACGGAGTCTGAGCTTAAGAGAATAACTGATAAAGGCGTTACGGTCGAGGAGATGTTTTTCCTCGACTATCTTATGAAGGATAAAAGTGTCTGCCGTGTCTTTAAGACCAGGAAGGATATTAATAAGCTTACATTTAAGGAAGGACATATGCCGGAAGAAGATTCTGAGGTTGTCGTTGAGAGACGTTATGCAGAGGTCAATAGTATCAATATAGGTGATAAGATAACGCTTGGTAATTTTGAGGATGACAGCAGCAATGCTTATGAATATACGGTTGTCGGAATAGGTGCTGTTTCGGATTACAATGCGATGCTTAAGAATCTGTCAGATGCCGCGGTTTCCAGCAAAGACTTCGGACTTTGCTTTGTGACGGATAAGGCGTATGAGAAATTAAAAGATGCCAAGACATCAATGAAGTCAGAGGAATACTATTATGCTTACAAGCTTAATGGTGCTCTTACCCATGATGAGCTTAAAGACATTTTAAAGGATAACTCTTTTAATGCCAATTCGGTAGATGACGCGTATTTTCGTGAGTACTATGAAAGGCTTTCAGGTGGAGGAGCGCTTGCGGGAGTTATGCTTTCCATGTTTCAGGATAGTGCGGTTTTTAAGGATAGTACGGCTAATCTTATTTCTCTGATGAAAGCGTCGGATAATGTAAGGATTGATGCGGCAGCTGATGATGTTCAGATTAACAAGAGTGCCGGAATGTTTGTTGGCGTTCTTCTTATGGTGCTTTTTTCGTATGTTATATCAGTGTTTGTGGTTCATACCATTGATCAGGAAAGCGCGGTTATCGGAGCGTTATATTCCATGGGTGTTAAGAGAAAGGAGCTTATGCTTCATTATATCTTTGTACCCGTAATGGTAACATTTATTTCAGGTATTCTAGGACTGTTTTTTGCTTCGACAAAATATGGTATCAAAGTGCAGATGCAGGACAGCTACAATTATTTTTCAATGCCGGAAATGAAGTCGGAGGTAACGCCGTTTATGATAATATATGCAGTCGTACTTCCACCGGTTATCTCGGCGATCGTAAATGCGCTTGTAATCAGGAGCAGACTTAAGCGCACACCGCTTTCGCTACTTAAGAATGAGCAGAGGGTGTCTAAGACAAAGGATGTGAAGCTTAAGAAGATGGAGTTTATAAGACTTTTTAAGATTCGACAGCTGCTTCGCGAGAGAAGAACGGGTTTTGCGGTTGTTTTCGGTCTGTTCATAAGTCTGCTTGTGGCCATGCTTGCACTTGATGTATATGTTTATTGTGACAAGGTTAAGAAAAGAAATGTAGAGGATACGCATTTTGAATATATGTACACCTACAAATATCCGAGCGAAAAGGTGCCGGAGGGTGGATATGAGGCGGTTGCCAAGAGTATGAAGAAACGCTTTAGTGTTTATAATTTTGATGTGACGGTGCTTGGAATTAGAAAAGACAATCCTTTTTTTGATATAGAAAGGCTGCCAAAAAGCAAGAACGAGGTTGTGGTCAGTGATTCATTTGCATACAAGTATCAATTAAAGGAAGGCGAGGAATTTACCGTAACAACCGAGGATGGCGACAGGGCTTATGCATTTACCGTGGCAGGAATTACCCGTTATTCGCCGTCGCTTATGATATTTATGGATATCGATGAGTGCAGGGAATTGTTCGGAGATATGGATGATTATTATAACGTGGTATTATCCGATCACAAATTAGATATTCCGGGAGGAAGGCTTTACAGCACACTTACCAAAGCGGATGTGGAAAATGCTGCCGAGGTTTTTCTTGATCAGATGATGTCCATGATAATTACGATGAGTGCTGCATCGGCAGTTATATTTGTCGTTGTAATGTATCTCATGATGAAAATGATGCTCGATAAGGCATCATTTAATATCGCCTTGGTAAAGATATTTGGATTCCGCGATAAGGAAGTCAGAAAGATGTACCTTGACGGTAATTTCTATATTGTTGCAGGCGGAACGCTTATATCAATTCCGATATGCAAAGCAATACTTGATTATGTGTATCCGAATTACCTTGTAGCTAATGTGGCATCTGCCTTTGAACAGTCATTTCCATTCTATATATATGTTATGGTTGTCGCAGCTATAATAGTGCTTTATTTCATTATCAATAATGCACTTGTCGGCAGGATTAAACAAATGGTTCCGGCACAGGTGCTTAAGAACAGAGAGTGATTAGGAGGTAATATCAAATGAGTCCTGAGGTGTCAAATGTAATAATTTTTTTAGTCATAGCGATCATATTTATCATTGCGCTAAAGAACACGATCACTCATTTTAAGGGTGAGGGTGCCTGCTGTGGTGGAGGAAGCAAAGGAAAGCTTATCAAACCAAAGAAGCTTGATAAGGTGATTGCTGTTAAGAAAATTAAGATAAGTGGCATGAAATGTGAGAACTGTTCGAGAAGGGTTCAGAATGCACTTAATTCTATTGATGGAATTAATGCAAAGGTGAAACTTTCACGTGAACTTGCGATTGTAAAACTTGGAAAAGATATTGATGAGAGTGTGATTGAGAAAGTGATAACGGATTTGGGATACGAGGTAAGGGGATAATATGTTGAATGATAATAAAGTAATAGTAAAGTTTGAAGATGTGGTGAAAGAATATGGCGAAGGAGAAGGTAAGCAGGTTGCTGTCAATCATGTGGATTTTACTATAAATGAGGGCGAGTTTGTTGTAATACTCGGTCAATCTGGTGCGGGAAAATCCACGGTGCTTAACATGCTTGGCGGTATGGACACGCCAAGTTCGGGAAAGGTGATTGTTGACGGCATGGAAGTTTCGGCAATGAATGACAGGAAACTTTCCGAATACAGGGCAGACACGATTGGTTTTGTTTTTCAGTTCTACAACCTTATTCCGAGTCTTACGGCATTTGAAAATGTTGCCCTTACAAAAAGCATAGTTAAGAATGCATTAGACCCGATGGAGATGCTTGACCGTGTGGGACTTGCAAATCAT
>OMSZ01000237.1 GCA_900313855.1 uncultured Eubacteriales bacterium | reverse complement strand
TTGTAACTATATGTCCGTCAAAGAACATTCCACAATAATCTGCATACTTTGCGCAAAACTCCACGTCATGGCTTACAAGAACTATCGTCTTTCCCGATGCTGCCAAAGCCTTCAGATATTCTCCTAACTTCTCCTTAAAAGCATAATCCATACCCTTTCCGGGCTCATCCAAAAGAAGGATATCGTAATCTTCCAATATAAGCTTTGCTAAGGCAAGCTTCTCCATCTGCCCGCCCGAAAGATCAAACGGATGCTTATAAAGGCACTCCTTAAGATCAAAATATTTTATAAGGCTTTCGCATTTATCTGCTTCTTCTTTGCGCCCAGACTCATTATCAGATTGATTTTTCTGTTTTTTCTCTCCATAAGAATTACTTATCTCAAGTTCCTCTTTAACACTATCGGCCGCAAACATTGCCTGGGGATTCTGAGGCAGAAGACCTATTAAGCTGCGATCGCACTTAACCTTTCCCGAAGCCGGTTTCAGATTACCCTTGATCAGATGCAGCAGTGTAGATTTACCTGCGCCATTACCGCCAAGTACCGCAGTAATGCTTCCCTTTTCAACCTCTATACTACAGGCCTTAAGTACATCCCTGCCGCCTTTTTTATATCTGAACCATACCTCATCAACAGCGACCGCACATTTTTGCTTATCGATCCTTATCCTCTCATCCGGGCTGCATTTAATTACGCTGTCATCATCCTGAGTTATCGTCCCGTTCTTTTCCATATAGCCTTGTATAAAGCTTCTGCCATCATTTACAGAAAGCGGAATGTTCTTTTCAGTCAAACATTCCCCTTTGTTATATTCGTTTGCCCCCTCTACTGTCATATATATCCTTGCAGCAGCCGGCAGTGCTCTAAATAGTGACAATCTTTTTTCACTCAGGTAAGCACATACCTTATAGGGAGCGCCAAAACAGAGCTTTTCTCCGTTTGACATTACAAGCACCTTGTCCGCCATCGGCATAATGTCCTCTAATCTATGCTCAGTAATTATTATTGTCGTTCCAAGCTCTTCATGTATCTTCTTAAGCATGCCGATAAATTCTCTTGCCGAATTCGGATCCAACTGGCTTGTCGGCTCGTCAAGAACAAGTATCTCCGGCTCCATAGCCATAACCGCCGCAAGATTAACGATCTGCTTTTGTCCGCCGGAAAGCTCGCTTATTTTTTCATGATATATATCTCCTAGTCCGAAAAATGCAGATATCTCAGCTACCCTAAGCTGCATATATGACTGGGTGCAGCCCATGCTTTCAAGACCGAAAGCTATCTCATGCCACACCTTATCCGTGACACTCGTCTCATCTACCATCTGCCCTACAAAACCGACAGAAAATGCAGTTTCCCTGTCAGACTGTTTTTCGATCGGCTTGCCGTTTATTCTGATCCGGGAATTTTTTTCTCTTCTGCCCTCTGGTGTATATGCGCTTTTTAGATGCCGCAAAAGCGTAGTCTTGCCGCAGCCCGATTCACCTATGATAAGTACGATATCGCCTCTATCTACATCAAAGGTAACATTTTTCAGAGCACATCTGTCATCACCACTATATGAAAATGTAAGATCATTAACTTCAACAGCCTTCATATCCTTATCCTTTTTCCGTTCATCTCTTGTGATACTGCTGCACCGATCGTTTCAAAAACCGGGCAAAAACAAAGCATGGCATATACCGCATACACGCTTATCGAATAAGCGCCACCCCCTGCTCCACCGGTAACCGGATAATAATACCAGGAAACAGCACCATTTATCGCTCCTGCTATCACATAAATTCCTGTAACAAGAATGAACAGCAGCATTAATGCATCCCGCTTTGTAAAACGATATATCGTATATCTCGTCCTTCCGTAAATGCCATATCCGCGTCCTTTCATGCTTCTTCCCATCTCAATTGAATCCTCTAATATCCATGTTATAAGTACGGATATATTACTGATATAGCAGCTTAGTTTATATTTAAAACGATAAAACCTGTTACCGGTATTCAATTCTTTGGCTCTGCACATCGCTATTTCAAAATATTTCTTTCTTACCTTAGGGATGAAGCCGAGTATCATTGAAAGCAGCAGCCCAAGTATCGGGAACGCCCTGCCGAACAGATATACAATTTTATCCGAGGTCAATATTTCACTGACAGCCCTGAACCAGAGAAGTGTCGAACCAAGCATAAATGCAGCCGCTACACCAAACAGCATTGACTCAAGCGTGAGCATATTTCCACCCGGCAATTCCATTAATTCCGTTACTCCCTGATGGGAGAAAGCAGGATTGATAAGCGCCGTCAAAAGCATCAGTATCATCACCACGCCAAATCCCTTTAAAGCCTTCTTAAATCCAAATAAAGTCACAGTATATCCGGCCGCACAGACAATACTTACGAACAGACAAACAGGGTGCAGAAAAACCATACTACACCCGATGACAAGTCCAAAGTATATTAAATTGATCACCGGATGATACCTCTCCATCATATATCTCCTTCTATCGCTTTATATAATAATCCTGACAAACTGCAAAAGCATCCAGATAATTCTTCCTTATATATTATCATGTCGCCTGTCGGCTCCATGAGGGCGTCTTCGTTCCACTTCGGTCGGTGCAGAATCACATAATCTGCCAGAATTATGTTTTCATTTAATACACTACAGTAACTTTGTATCACTCCACCTCAACATATCCGCCTACATCCTTACCAAAATTACATGTATATATAAATCGGATCACATCGCCATCCTTTACCTTATAACCCGAGCATCCAACTCCCGGAAACTCATCATTAACACTGTACATCCAGCCGGAAAGATTACCTGCATCAAATTGGTAGAGATTACCTATTCCCTCGATATAATATGTCTTGTAAGCCGGAGTGTAATTGTATTCAAGATGTATCTTGTTTTCTCTTGCCGCCTTTTGTAAAACGTCAAACACAGAAGAATCGTTTTTAACTTTCACCTCTGTCATATCAAGTATGATCCCATCCTCCGGAATAACCTTCTTAGTTGAAGCAGAAAGCTTATCCATATGATCTAACACACTTGCACAGGATATAAACATCTTACAGGTAATGATAGAGCGATTGCTATCTGCATCATCATTCTTAGTGACATTATTCTTACTATCCTGTTCATTTTCTCCATAAGCGCCACCCGACTTATCATCATCTTCCGAAACTGACCCGCCATTCTGATTATCTGTTTGGGCACCTGTTGCACCTTCATCTATATTATTGCTGCCATTAGCATTATTATCATTATTCACGTTATCGTTTGAGGAGCTATTATTGTTTTTCTCAACACCTGATGAATTCTTTTTCTCCTCCTCTGTATTTTTTGAAACAGTTTTCTTAGAAGTATTCTTTTTTTTCTTTTTCAGACTATTATCCGTAGCTTTATTGGCATTCTTTTTTGCGCGTTTATTAAGCTGCGGATTTTTATTGACAGTCCTTTTGGATGAACCGAGCTTCTTCACCCTCATCACGATCTGTTCCAAAAAGCCTTTTTTCTTATCTCCCTTTACATCTACATCTTTTTCTTTTTTATTCGACGAAACGCCTGTACCGGCATTTTTGTTTTTCGCCTTGCCTTCCGATTCATCATTACTCTTTATATTATCATCATTTTCCGACGTCAAAGAATCATTTGCGCCACTCTTATCATCTAAATTTCCGGCATCTGCAGCATCACCGGATGACATACCAACAGAAAAACCACGAAGTCCCGGCGCATCACCGCCATACCAGAACGCAAAGACAAGCACCCCGACAAGCAGCAATATACCGAACAGTTTTTTCCATATATTACGTTTCATCGGGATGCCTCCTTTCATGCCATAGGCATATTTTACTTATTGATCACTATAACTTTATAAATCTGTTTTATTATCACTTATAACGCGTTGTGTTACTTCTTTTTCTTAAATGAATATTTAACCTTCTTAGCGCCTGATTTCTTAATCATTTTAACAACCTTGTTATATGTCTTTTTATTCTTTGCGAAGATCATAATCTTGGCATTCTTCTTAATATTTTTGAATGCATTCTTACCGACCTTTGTAAGCTTGTTACCGTCAATTTTAACTGTAGCTAATTTCTTGCAATTTGCAAAAGCATTGGTATCAATGCTTACAAGTTTACATTCAGAAAGATCGATCACCTTAAGTGCCGCTGCACCCGCGAATGCATCAGCATCAATCTTTGTAATACTTCCATCCTGAATGATAATATCACTAAGCTTAGTACAATTCTTGAAAGCACCTGTTCCGATCTCCGTTACATTAGCTCCCATGGTTACACTTGCGAGATTCTTATTATCTGCGAATGCGTTATCAGCAACCTTGGTAACCTTGTAGACATTACCATTAGTATCTCTTACTGTATTCTGAATTGTAACTATTGATTTTGATACATCGTCACTTTTGTATTCTATAGTTGGATTGGACGGATCAGTAGCATTAATTGTATAGCTGCTATCTGCTGCAACTATTTTTTCAACATCCGTTCCTTTTTCCAAAACAATGCCACAATCAGCACAGACCTTATCTCCGGTATATCCTTTTTCCGTAAATGTAGCAGCCTTTATATTCTTGTACTCGGTTTTGCCCGTATGGTTTTCGGGAGCAAGCTCGCCATATTCTTTTTTACAAGACTCACATACTGCTTTTTTTACGCAAGTTGCTTTTCCACCATAATGGTAGGTCGGAGCCTTGACATCTGATATATTGAATACGAAACTCTTCCCGTTAACAAACCTGTCATATGCTGTAAGCGCATATCCTGCCTGTACGGTATTAAATTGAAGGTCAAGATATTCAGCACCCGTATTCCAATCGGCAGCATTTATCCCGCCCGATTTTGGATCAAACAGCGAACACAATCCATCAATTAAGTTCTTACCGTTTTTCTGAAATCTTGTATCCCTAGCAGGATCTATTCCCAAAGAAATTAATGCACATATCAACTGTGCAGTTGAACATGGATTAGAAGACCCCCAACTTTGAACACAGCCATCATCACCGATCGTTTGGGCAAGTGTTTCTAATGTATCATCAATTATTTTTTTAACCTTTTCGTCTGTTTTATAATATCCAGATAAAGCTTGAATAGCTTGTGCTGATGTGTCTATCTCCATACCATAATCAGAATACCAGCACTTATTATCCGGATTGTAAAATGACAGTATAGCTTCTTTCAATTTATTTTTGTTTGTTCTGTTTTCGGCTTTTACTTTATCATTAGCAAAAACATCATCTTTTCTATCGGCTACACCCATCAATATATATGATGCCTTACTTACATCCCAAATGGAATAAATACCTATTTTTTCAAAATCCGATAAATTTACAAAAAGGTTTTTTCCTTCAAAATTAGTCGGATCTTCTCCTAGTGCCTCAACAGCAAGAATAACACGTGCCCAATCCGATGATGTCATTTTAGAAGTTTTTTCATCATCCTTAAGCTGCTCAATTAACGAGTCGTAATATGAATGTATCCACTTCTTATCAGCATTTTCTCCTCTTGCCTGTTGAAGCAGAGCCCACTCTCCCGTATACACCGGTTCAACATTATCATGCAGACATTTTGTAACTGCGGTTAATTTTGTCTGGTAAGCGGTATCCTCTGCCTTAACGGCAATCGCACTTCCCGGAGAAATGATACCTACAACCATTACGATGGCAAGTATCAATGAGAAGATTCTTTTTTTCTGTTGCATAATTCTTTGTGTCATTTTTCTTCCTTTCCTTTCTTCTCCGCCATGTTTTGTTTTTTCATTATTTTTCTTTCAGCATTTCTTGCCCTCTTCT
>OMSZ01000080.1 GCA_900313855.1 uncultured Eubacteriales bacterium | reverse complement strand
TTTCTGAACATAAACTTTCTGGCGATATTAATACCTGCTTTATAATACCACGGTCTTAAAGCTTTGTCAGCCTCTTTTAATTTCTCTCTTATCGGAATATTCTGAGGACAATGCTTCTCACATTTGCCACATTCAATACATTGAGAGGCAAATGCAGGCTCCTTGGTCATTCCAACGGTCTGAGCAAACTCAAATCTTCCGCTGTTCTTAGATTCATTATACATATTGTTATAGCAGCGGAATATTCCCGGTATATCAACATTTTTGGGACATGGCATACAATATCTGCATCCGGTACATCCAACCTTTTCCTTCTCATGTATATCCTTTGTAACCTTTTTGATTATATCAAAATCATGTTCAGTAAAATGTCCTGCTGTCGCTTCATAAGCTACCCTGCAGTTTTCCTCAACCATAGAGACGGAATTCATACCTGAAAGCACACAGGTAACCTCAGGCTGATCATACAGCCATCTGAAAGCCCACTCAGCGGGACTCCAGTTACGTCCGCTCTCCTTAAACGTCTTCTTTGCAGATTCAGGAAGCATATTAACAAGCTTTCCGCCTCGAAGAGGCTCCATAATGATTACAGGTATTCCCTTTTTTGCAGCAGCTTTAAGCCCGACAACGCCTGCCTGGGTATTCTCATCAATATAATTATACTGAATCTGACAAAAATCCCAATCATAATCCTCTAATATCTTAAGAAACTGATCGCTGTTTCCATGATAAGAAAAACCGATATTGATTATCTCACCCTTTTTCTTCTTGGCATCAATCCATGCAATAATTCCCATGTCTTTAAGCTTTTCCCACATGAAAAGATCAGTTAACTGATGCATAAGATAATAATCTATATGATCTGTCTGAAGTCTTTTTAACTGCTCATCAAAATATTTATCAATAGCATTCTTGTTGGTTATCATATACTGTGGAAGCTTTGTAGCGATCTTAATTTTATCACGTATCCCATTACGCTTTACTATCTCGCCAAGCGCAACCTCACTTCCCGGATAAATGTATGCCGTATCATAATAATTAACACCGGCATTAAAGGCAGTCATGATCTCCTTCTCTGCTTTATCTAAATCTATCAAATTACCTTTTTTGGTAAATCTCATACAACCGTATCCAAGCATCGAGATATCGTTTCCGTATTTATCTTTCCTATATTGCATAGCTGATCTCCTCTCACTTTGCCTTCATAAGATAAGTTATTGCTTCCTTAAGCCCGTCCACAGAAAGAGTGTACATATGATAAAGCTTTGACAGCGCATCCTCTGATTCCATCCAATGCATCCTTGTAAGCTCCTTGTGATACCTTGGATTAAGCCATACACATTTCTTATATTTATTAAGCAATAACTGATTCCACTCATATCCGGATAATCCGTCATTAGGACCTCTGTAGTTACCGTTTCTGTCAAAAAGCTCCTCCGGAGCCATCTGGGCATCACCGACTATTATAACCTTGTAATCTCTGTCATAATGCTTGAACAGATAATCAAGGTCAACCCAGTCACCATATTCACATTCTGCCGTCTTATAAACCTTCGAATAAATGCAGTTATGAAAATAATAGGTCTTTACATCCTTAAAATGATTAGCCTTATTGACCGCCTGGAATAATTCGTTGCAAAGCTCCATAAATGGAATCATTGTACCGCCGCAGTCATATAACATCAAAAGCTTAACTGTATTTTTTCTTGGTCTGTCGAATTCTAATTGCAGATAGCCTCCGTTATCGCAGGTCTTTCTTATCGTTTCATCTATATCAAGCTCGGTTTTAGGTATGTCAAGTCTTGATGAATATTGACGAAGTCTTCTAAATGCCATCTGATACTGCCTGGTATTTAGCACCTTATCATTGCGGAAATCCTCGAATTTCCTGTCACCCATGACCTGAAAAGCGCTTTGCATACCACCCTGTGCTCCAACTCTTATACCTCCGACATTTCTTCCGTGATGTCCAAATGCCGAGCCGCCCGCAGTACCTATCCAGTGATTTCCTCCATTATGCTCTGACTTCTGTTCTGCAAGACGTTCCCTAAACAGACGCTTAACCTCATCTGAATTCCTTGTTGAATCGTAAGAATACATCTCCTGATTCTGCTTGTCAAACTCCATCTCCTCGCCTTTGTCAAGCCATTCAAGCAACTCTTTAGGTAATACATTTTCTGAAGCTATATCATGGAAATATTCGGCGAATGCCATATCATATTTGTCATAATCAGATTCTGACTTTACAAGTATCATACGAGCAACATAATAAAAGACTGTGAAATCCGAGTTTTCAAGTCCTTTATCAAGCGCATCCATAAGCGTAAGCCATTCCGTCATGGATACATCTAATCCTTTAGCTTTGAGTGTATAGAAAAAATCCTGAAACATTATCAACCCTGCCCTCTTCTGTCATGAGTCTTATAATATTCGCTTTTATTAATATACATTAACTGATCTATCTTCTTCATAAAATCCGTACTATTTTCATCAGAAATATCAAATATATCTCCTCCGATAGCCGCTGATAATTGGTATGGCTTATCTGATGTTTTATTGTATTCTTCAATACTATCATTGATCTTCTTAGAATAATAACTAACCGTATTCTCATCTGCTTTATTGATAATAACAATAAACTCATCACCGGCAAATCTTATTACCACTCCATTGTTCTGAATTATGTTAGTGATAATATTAACTAAGACTATAAGCGCATTATCGCCCTCTGTATGCGAATATGTATCATTTATTCTCTTAAAATCATTAAGATCTAACATGATGGCTGCAAATATGCGCTTACGTTTTCTGTTAGAGATGTCAATGAGCTTGTCTAACTCATATCTGTTATATGCACCTGTAAGCTTATCTATATAAAGACTTTCATGCTGCATGCTTATAACAATGGCTGTAAATGATAACGCAAAACCGGTTGGCTGTATAGAAATACCATAAAATAAAGTCTGAATAATAATACAGAACGTTATCGGAAGCAGGAATTCCCATACAGGAAAATATCTAAGCGAACCATCCCTGACTCTTGCTATTATATATATTACAAGACCATATAATACAAGCAACATACCAAACATGATGAAAAGCATATAACCGCCTAATCTATGGTAGACATTATTCTCATCAATTTTAAAAATTATAGGTTTAAATATATTGACTATAAGCATAGTGGCTTCAATTATAAAAATAACAGAAACCAGTATTTTGTGAAAATGAGATATCTTCTTATGAATATGAATAGAAACAAGAAATAATACGCCGGCTCCAACTATAAAATTATGAATGTATAATATGGAATTAGCTATAAAGCTTATAGTATAATTAAATACTCCCGGACGGGCATCACAATAATAAGCGAACGGATCAACCAGACAATCTATTAAGGTTGCTATTATAAGCACAAAAAGAAGATTACTCTCATTCTTTCTGGTCGGAAGCACAAAGCCCCTGGTGCTAAGAATCAAAGTAAGCATCAATATTCCGATAAAATCAGAAACAAATACACTGGTAATATTAATTCCGGTACTCACGATCACGCTTATAATCCAATTATCATTTTATGATAGGACTTTTCCTTTCTCCCAGGGCTTACCGGGTAATTCTTTCCAAGGCAATCCAAACTTCGTACTTAACAAATACTATGCAACATTCTCCCAATATATTGACTAATAAAGCTTTGCCTTATTAAGCGCTTCAAGATCTTCATCCTTCTTTAGTAAAACACCTACAAACGGTAATGTTTCTCTAAGCTTTTCCGTATCAGTTCCGCTAAGTATAAGTGCTCTTATCCAGTCTATAAGCTCAGATGTACTCGGTTTTTTTCTAATATCCTTTATTGAACGGATCCAATAAAAGGTATCTAAAACATTCTTTAACACATTTTCTTCAAGATTTTCAAAATGAGCGTTAACGATTTCCGTCATCTGCTCCCTGTCAGGAAAGCTGATATAATGGAATATACATCTTCTAAGAAATGCGTCGGGAAGCTCCTTTTCGGCATTAGATGTAATGACAACTATCGGTCTGATCTTAGCAGTTACAGTCTCCTTTGTCTCATGTATATAGAACTCCATCTTGTCAAGCTCCCATAAAAGATCATTAGGAAATTCAAGATCAGCCTTGTCAATCTCGTCTATAAGAAGAATTACCTGTTCATCAGATGAAAATGCCTCACCAAGCTTTCCAAGCTTAATATAATGAACTATATCATCTACGCCCTCCTCACCAAACTGCGAATCATAAAGACGCTGTATAGTATCATATACATACAATCCATCCTGTGCTTTGGTTGTAGATTTGATATTCCAGACGATTAATTTTTTGTTCATAGACTTACTTATCGCATCAGCAAGCATGGTCTTGCCCGTGCCCGGTTCACCCTTTATAAGCAAAGGCTTCTGCAAAGCAACCGCAACATCAACCGCCTTCATAAGCTCTTCGCTTGCCACATAATCATTACTTCCCGTAAATTTCGTTTCCATCTGATATATTCCTCTCATAATTATTATAGCAAACGACAAAAGTTTTTTTACTTTTGCTCGTTTACGTTAAATCAGTCCATGTATGTTATCTTACCTGACCACTACCGTATATTATGAATTTCGTAGTTGTCAGCGCCTCTAACCCCATAGGACCTCTTGCATGAAGCTTCTGAGTACTTATCCCTATCTCTGCTCCAAAACCGAATTCAAAGCCATCGGTAAATCTTGTAGATGCATTCACATATACCGCGGCAGAATCAATTTCATTGAGGAATTTCTGTGCACTCTCATAATCCCTGGTTATTATAGCTTCGGAATGTCCTGTCGAATTAATGTTGATATGATCTATAGCCTCATCTATGTTATCAACAACCTTGGCGGATATGATCTTTGCAAGGTACTCTGTTTTGTAATCCTCTAATGTCGCTGGCTTAACAGCTTCATCAAAACTCTGAACTATCTCGTCTCCGCGAACCTCACATTCATTTTCTTTAAGCATTGCGATTATCTTTGGTAAAACAGCATCTGCTATATCCTTATGAATTACTAAGGACTCACACGCGTTACATACACCAAGTCTTTGAAGCTTGGCATTTTTAATAATATTGACAGCCATATCAATATCGGCTGATGCATCAACATAAACATGACAATTACCGGTTCCCGTTTCTATGACAGGTACAGTTGCATTAGCAACAACAGAGCGGATAAGTCCTGCACCTCCACGTGGAATAAGCACGTCAATATATTCATTGAGCTTCATAAGACGGGTTGCTGTTTCACGGCTTGTATCCTCCAATAAGAATACCGCATCCTCAGTAACGCCATTCTCTTTAAGTGATTCCTTGATAACCTTAACCAAAGCGATATTTGAATATATACAATCAGAGCCGCCGCGAAGAATTACGGCGTTTCCTGCCTTAAAGCATAATGAAAATGCATCAACCGTTACATTAGGTCTTGATTCGTAAATGATCCCGATAACCCCCAAGGGTACTCTCTTTCTTCCTATCATCAGTCCGTTTGGACGCTCCTTCATACCAAGCACTTCATGAACAGGATCATCAAGCAGGGCTACCTGTCTTACTCCTTCCGCTATATTAACCAGACGGTCTTTTGTAAGAAGCAGTCTGTCCTGCAAAGGCGCAGGCATATTATTAGCCTTGCCGTTTTCC
>OMSZ01000085.1 GCA_900313855.1 uncultured Eubacteriales bacterium | reverse complement strand
TCGTTGATACGTCTGTCGTACTATGTCTGTCGTAGTAAATGTAACACAGTATTTTTCTTTTGTCAACACTCTTTTTGATTTTTTTCTTTTTTTAATAATCTGTTACTATTCACAGTCAATATAAGTTATGATAGTTTTCCAATGTGCCTGCACGATTGAGCACTATCATAAAACGCCCTCCTGTATTCAAGATTTACGAAACATATATCTCAAATACAGAAGGGCGTTTTATTATCAGATCTCATCCCTGTATCTTTCCTTTTCGTAGGCCTCCTTAAGCGCTTTCATTCCCGCTGCCTCTTTCTCTGTCATCTGCGCCTCGATCTGGCCTACTGTCATCGCTTTAGTAAGCACCAGCCTGCTGCCGAAGTGTTTTATCTCTCTCTTATACTTTCTTCTTATCGGGTTTGCCGGTTCATCACTTTTCCTTCTCGTTATACTGCTTACCGCACTTATTAAACTCTTATCCTTAATCCTAATCTTCTCAACTCTATCAGTAGGAAGAATATTATCCTTTAGATAGTTTCTTATCTTATTATTCATACCCTTTCCAACCCACAAAAGGAACAATACCGTAATAAGTATTTTAAGAGCTGCCAATATCAGCCGTATTATTTTTGAAACAAGTCCCTCTTTAGTAACTACATTTCCAAGTTCTTCCCACAACTGCTCTATTCCCGTGTAGTCCACATTTTTAAACAGGTCCGCAATCCACGTAAGTACAACAAAAAAGCCTTTCAAAAAAACTCTTATTATCACAATCAAACCATCACCAATCACATAAATCAAATCATCCGCATCGATTAAAACTGCCAGAAACATAGCAAGAGCAGTGATCACAACAACTCCTCCGACCATAAATGAATTGGTTTTTACTATCTGTGATAACGGCAGTTGTTTATAAAAAAGCCGGTTTCCCGCAATATCTGCTATTCCCTTAAGATACAGTCTGACCATGTAAAGCAGAAGATATAAAGAACCGACCACCAGCAGATAATCTGTGAGAAGGTTGTGATGTGTCACATAAGCATAGATGTATGAAATAACAAACAGACCGACGGTAAGCCATGGTATCTCTACCTCCTTTTTCATTCCGTTATTCTTCCAGTATGAAACCGAACGGATAGTAAGCACTATAAGATATATTGCAAATACAATAAAGATTATACTCCTTACAGGTATAGCCGCCAAAGTCAGAAACAGCGTAAGATGCGCTGCCATGTAAATGATAAAATTACCGTTAATAAGCACCCTTATGACTATTACCGCCGCAAAGCTTAACACAAAGAGACCCTGGATAAACAGCGGTCCGAGACCGCCCAAAACGATCATCTGCACAACGAAAAAAAATGTGATGGCCGCCATAAAGGACATTATATTCATTATTATTTCACTGCAATATGAAATCTTTGAAACCATGACCGTCTTCCTTTCTTATGCATTCCATACATACATCCCCGGAAATCTTAAGTCCACCTCATTACCCTCCCGTTCGGGAACTATCCAGCAGACTGAGCCGGTATTATAATGCTGTTCGTAAAACATATATAATTCGTCATCACGATAAGTTGATACAATAATGTGAGTGATCTGATCCGCTGCCTTATCAAACCCCTTATTGAGTATATCCATAAAATCAGATGCTTTTTTCCTGATATCAATTCTTGACAGCATTATATCAAGCGCAGTCATATGCGCTCTGCCGCCACCCGCAGTAAGCAATGGATGCTTAGATATATCCGGCTCTTCCTGATCATTTACCTCAGCTTCCACATCCCATCCGTTAGTATAGAAGCTTACATTTATCCCCAGGGAAATGAAATCTGACGCAATCGTTGAAATGATGCTTATTGCATGCTCCGCCAACAGATCCGCCTGGGATTTCATATAAGGACGCAGATTAAGATATATCCTCACCTCATTCTTCGTTGTCGGACAATACTGATTAACCATCAATTCATCAAACCGCGCAGTTGCCTTCCAGTTAATGCTTCCCATTCCGTCAAAGGTCTGATATGGACGTATCCCACGAAACGCAAACGGATCAGGGTTGTCCCACCTGTTCACCTCATATTCACCCATCATCTGATTCCTTATCTTAACGTATTGCTCCATCGGAATTCTCTTCGGGAATACGATAAGCTCAGTTGAATTATTCATAATATTCGCAAATGGATGTTTCAGGAACAGGTCCTTCGTAGAAACCTGAAGCTCTTTAATTCTGAAAATGCCTCTTGCCGTAGTTACAAACTTAAGTCTTCGCTCGATCCTCTGGTTTCCCAAAACAGAGAAAATATCATTTCTGTAATACCTGTCAGACACATTGGCATTGATCTCTTCATCAAACAAAAAGCTCCTTGATGTTGCAAATTTCACATTTAAAATAGGCAGAGCAAGCATCTTATCGTTTCCGATAACTTCAACTAACTCCACCTTTTCGCCGCAGGGAACCATATCCTTTGAAAATGACAGATCAATGGAAAGTCCCCTGTTCCAATATTTACGATATAATTTAAGCTGTAGGGAATACACCCCTATAACCACAAAAACTGCTATCAGTAATCTCATCTACGACTCCCAATTCTCCGTTGGCGCAGGAACAGAATTAAGCACCTCGTCAATAAATTCTTCCGTTTCTCTTCTTCCCCTGCTGCCATTTACCAGAATTATCCTATGCGCAAGAACAGCTTTTCCAAGATATTTAACATGGTCAGGCGTCACAAAATCCGCACCATTAATAGCAGCATACACCTGGGAAGCATTCAAAAGTGCCAGCGCGCTTCTCGGGCTTGCGCCTAAAAGCGACTTAGAATGCACCCTTGTCTTCTGCACTATATCCACGATGTACTGCCGCACACATTTATGGACAAATACCTTACGGCATATCTTCCCTGCTTCTATTATGTCCTCCTTAGTACATACAGGCTTAAGAGCATCAAACGGATTGTCTTCAATAAATCTGTCAAGCATCATAAGCTCATCATGACTGACCGGAGGTTCCATAGGTATTCTCATCAAAAATCTGTCAAGCAGCGCCTCCGGCAAAGCAAATGTTCCCGCAGTCTCAATGGGATTCTCTGTTGCTATCACAAAAAACGGTCTTGACAGCGCTTTAGTCTCTCCATCTATCGTAATCTGTCCCTCAGCCATACATTCCAAAAGAGCAGACTGGGTTCTCGGTGTCGCCCGGTTAAGCTCGTCTGCCAAGAGAATATTGGTAAATGCAGGACCCTGTATAAAGGAAAATTCCGCCTCTTTGGGATTATACATATGAAGTCCTGTTATATCGGCAGGAAGCAGATCCGGGGTAAACTGCACCCTCTTAAAATCAGCATCTATTGACGCAGCCAATGACTTTGCAAGTAAAGTCTTACCGGTTCCCGGAGTATCCTCGATCAGAACGTGCCCACCGGCTATAATTGCCGTCAGTATCAGATCAATGCTTTTCGCTTTGCCTACTATAACGGATGATATACTATCCCGTAATCTGCCCGCCAAATCCCGAATTTCTTGTGACATTATGTCAACCTCTCCTTCAAATATAGTATTGCTATTATCGGGCACAAAGGCCCTGCTCATCCACACTGATAGTTATGGTATCGCCAGCGCCAACTCTGCCTTCAAGGATCTTCTTTGCAACAAGAGTATCCACATTCTTTTGAAGATATCTCTTAAGCGGTCTGGCTCCATATACCGGGTCATAACCATGCTCCATGATATATGCTTTCGCCTCATCTTTGATGTCTAATGAAAGCTCTTTATCCTTAAGCAGCTTGTTAAGATCATTTACCAAAAGATCTATTATATTACCGATATTATCCTTAGTCAGAGGCTTGAACATTATGGTTTCATCAAGACGGTTTAAGAATTCCGGTCTGAAATGCATCCTAAGCTCTTCCATTACCTGATCCCTTGCCTCATCTGTTATCTCGCCCTTATCATTGATGCCGTCTAACAGATATGAGGAACCTATATTAGATGTCATTATCAAAATAGTGTTCTTAAAATCAACCGTTTTACCTTTTGAATCCGTAATACGTCCATCATCAAGCACCTGCAAAAGTACGTTGAACACATCAGGGTGGGCCTTCTCTATCTCATCAAACAGCACAACCGAATAAGGTTTTCTTCTGACAGCCTCTGTCAGCTGACCGCCCTCATCATATCCGACATATCCCGGAGGCGCTCCGATAAGCCTTGCCACTGAATGCTTCTCCATATATTCACTCATATCAATACGAACCATGTTCGCTTCATTGTCAAAAAGCGCCTGTGCCAAAGTCTTGGCAAGCTCAGTCTTACCAACACCTGTAGGTCCTAAGAAAAGGAATGAACCAATAGGCTTTGTAGGATCCTTAATACCGGCCTTGGAACGTATTATAGAATCGGAAACCAGCTCAACCGCCTCGTCCTGACCGACAACCCTTTCGTGAAGCGCATCAGACAGATGCAGAGTCTTGTTCCTCTCGCTCTCAGTAAGCTTTGATACGGGTATTCCGGTCCATTTTGAAACTATAGCGGCTATTTCCTCCTCCGAAACATTCTCGTGAACAAGCACTTTGTCCCTGCCGCCCTGCTTAGCCTCTAGCTCCTCTAATTCCTTCTGTAATTCCGGAAGCTTTCCATACTGCAGCTCAGCTGCCCTGTTAAGATCATAATTTCTCTGGGCAATCTGGATCTCGTTGTCAACCTCCTCAATCTTTTCCTTGATCTCTCTGACCTTATCAACGCCCATTTTCTCATTGTCCCAGTCAGCCTTTAGGGAAGCAAATTTATCGCGAAGCTCGGTAAGCTCCTCCTGAAGCTTTGCAAGCCGTTCCTTGCTCAAGCGGTCTTCCTCATTCTTAAGCGCAGCTTCTTCTATTTCTAACTGCATCATTCTTCTTTGTATCTCGTCTAGTTCAACCGGCATTGAATCAAGCTCTGTCTTGATAAGCGCACAAGCCTCATCGACAAGGTCAATAGCCTTATCCGGAAGAAATCTGTCGGATATATATCTGTCAGACAACGTAGCTGCCGCAACCAATGCGCTGTCATTGATCTTAACGCCATGATATACTTCGTAACGGTTCTTAAGACCTCGAAGTATGGAAATGGTATCCTCAACGGTCGGCTCATTAACCGTAACCGGCTGGAAACGACGTTCAAGTGCGGCATCGGTCTCAATGTATTTCCTGTATTCATCAAGAGTAGTCGCGCCTATACAGTGCAGCTCACCTCTTGCAAGCATCGGCTTAAGCATATTACCGGCGTCAAGTGCCCCGTCTGTCTTGCCTGCGCCGACTATCGTATGCAGCTCATCTATGAACAAAATGATCTCGCCTTCAGACTTCTTGATCTCATCAAGCACAGCCTTAAGTCTTTCCTCAAACTCACCACGGTACTTGGCACCTGCGATCAACGCGCCCATATCAAGCGCAAATATCTGCTTATCCTTAAGTCCTTCCGGAACATCTCCTCTTACGATCCGCTGTGCAAGTCCTTCAACCGCTGCGGTCTTACCAACACCGGGTTCACCTATAAGCACCGGATTATTCTTAGTCTTTCTTGAGAGAATCCTTATTATATTACGGATTTCAGAGTCACGGCCGATCACCGGATCAAGCTTCTGCTGTCTTGCTCTTGCCACAAGATCATAACCGTATTTCTCAAGACTGTCATATACCGCCTCGGGATTATCGCTCTCTACTCTCTGATTACCTCTTACCTCAGCAAGCGCTTTAAGAAATCTCTCCGAGGTCAGACCATATCCCATAAACAGACCCTTCAACGCCTTGTTAGGATATTTGAGCAGAGCGAGGAAAATGTGCTCAACGGAAATATATTCATCCCCCATCTGCTTTGCTTCCTTCTCAGCATGAACAAATGTCTTCTGAAAATCAGCGCTGGTAAACAGATTGCCTCCTGATACCTTCGGTCTGTAGGCAAGTGCCTTCTCTGCCTCTTTCGAGAAATGAGCAAGATCGATATCCATTTTCTCAATAAGCTTTGCTATAAGGCTGTCATCAACCGTTATGAGACTATACAGAATGTGCTCCTGATCGATCTCCTGATTATTATACTCATAGGCAAGCTTCTCACAATTCTCAACAACTTCTAATGATTTCTTAGTGAATTTCTCAGCATTCATTATGATCCCACCTTTCATTCAACCAGTTTAACATTATGATTCGCGAATCCTGTTATAATCATACATTCTTATCGTATTGACTAATCAACCCGCAAATCCTTATCTGACCATACCTTACCACAAATTATTAGCACAGTCAAGAGGTGAGTGCTAAATTTGTCTGAAAATTTCACTTTTTTATTATTTAACCATACTTTTCATTGTATGGCTTGTCTACGCCTCTGCCTTCCACAGTCCGTGAAGATTACAGTACTCATATGCCGCAACAACCTTTTCATTAACCTTGAAGGTCGCACACGGCTTCATCTCCGGTTTCAAATAGTGAATCTGAAATCCCATCTCTGTCTCTAAGAGAATCCATCCAATATAGTGCGCAGGAAGTGACGGATGTTCTACAGAACCAACCGCTACCGTCACCTCATCTCCATCCCGGGTAATCACAGGTACATGTTTCTCAAATGCTCCATCCGTAGTATTTGCAACAACCTCTTCCCCAACAGAAAGCGACTTATCAGATATTACGATCTGGTCATCAATTTTATAGAATTTCATAAGCATAACCCTCCTTAAAAAATATATCCTAATTATACATCTTTCCAACCGTATTTTCAATGATATCGAAATTCTTGGATATTTCTTGCTTTATTTTCCCCCAATATGCTATAATCATATTATAAAATCCTATCTTATTATTATAGTCTTTTCCCCAATAATTTTAAGATTATATTAATGAGGAGGATAAAAACATATGAAAAAAAGTCATGACTATGACAATACATTTAAAACGCTGAAAAACAAGCATGCCAAGCTTTTCATTTCAGTAATCAATGAAGCATTTAACAAGTGCTATCCTTTAGACAGTAAGGTTGAGATCGTCTCGTCAGAGGGTGCATTTATTAACAAGATACAATCAACAGATGTTAATAAGATTGAAATACGGCAGAACGATTTTCTTCTTCGCATCAATGATGACTATTACCTGATCGAATCGCAGACGACTGATGATAACACAATGGCTCTCCGTCTCGCCGAATATACATTTCTTGCAGCACGGAGCAGCGCGACCTATGATCAGGAGAGAATACTCATACCGATGCCGAACTACACGGTGTTGTATGTCAAATCAACAGACAGGACACCGGAAACAACCACGATAACTTACTTATTTCCGGACGGCTCAACACATGATTACATTGCGCACAATGTTTTCATGAAATCATTTTCAAAAGAGGATATCTTTAAGAAAAAGTTATATGCTTTAATTCCGTTCTACTTTGCACGGTATGAAAAGGAACTCAGTACTGCTACGGATTATCAGGGTGCCATTGAGGATCTGCAATTCTTCCGCAACATGATGGATAAATTGTTGTCTTCTAAGGAATTAGACGGTTGCGAGGCTGCCGACATAGCAGATTGTGTCAAAGATATTCTGCGTCATATAACTGACGGGAACAATATCGAACAGGAGGTGGTATCTATTATGGGTGGAGAAATATACGAATTATACTCTGAACGACTGGTGCGGGAAACTACCGAAAAGGTTACCGCCGAAGTGACAGACAAAGTCACTGCTGAATATGAAGAAAAAATTGAGGAACTCAAAGAACGTATAGCAGAGCTTGAAAAGTGTCAATCCCAATAATCAGAATACTGAAAGTGTGACAGCGATCCGTTATCACATTGAAAGGAATGATCACAAATGACAAAGAAGCAAAGAGCTTTAGCTATAATTGAGCTTTTGAAAAATGAATATCCTGACGCGGACTGTACATTGGATTATGATGACGCATGGAAGCTTCTTGTAAGCGTAAGACTGGCAGCGCAATGCACTGATGCAAGAGTTAATATCGTTGTTCAGGAATTATATGAAAAATATCCCACCTCAAAGGATCTGGCACTAGCCGATGTCAACGACATTGAGAGAATTGTCAAGCCATGCGGATTGGGGCACAGTAAAGCAAGAGATATATCTGCCTGCATGAAAATGCTGCAGGAAAAATACGACGGAAATGTTCCCGATGATTTTGATGCTCTGTTATCTCTTCCCGGTGTCGGCAGAAAGAGCGCCAATCTGATAATGGGTGACGTATTCGGCAAGCCTGCCATTGTAACCGACACCCATTGCATAAGACTTGTCAATCGTTTCGGATTAGTAGACAATATCAAGGATCCTAAGAAGGTTGAAATGGCTTTATGGAAGCTTATACCACCGGAAGAAGGAAGTGATCTCTGCCACAGACTCGTCTATCACGGCAGAGCCGTATGTACCGCCAGAACCAATCCCGACTGTGCAAACTGTTGTCTTAAAGAGGTATGTAAGAAGGTCGGAGTGTAAAAAATGAGGGTTAGTCGTTAAGACTAACCCTCATTTTTTATAAAACTATATTAACAATTACTGAACTCTGAACTTCGCTATACTATCCTGAAGCTTCTGGGCAACATTCTTCTGCTCTGACGCCTGAACTACTATAGTATGCATATGCTCTGTCATCTGATCAAGCACAGCCGAAGTCTCTTCGGTAGAAGCAGCATTCTGTTCTGAAATTGCTGATAACGAATCCACAGAAACCATAACCGAATCTTTGTCTGAATTAAGTGACTCAACCAATTCGAGGATATTTCTGTTAGCCTCCTCTGTCTGCTTAAGAAGCGCCATCATATCATCAAAGGCATCTACCATCTTCTGTAATTCAACTGCCTCTTCAGCCGTAGCCTGCTGTATTCTTTCAGTAAGCTTTCTATTATTATCAGAAAGTGAAACTATAGAAGAAAGCATATCAGTAATCTGCTTAGCTGTACTGTCTGATTCCTCAGCAAGATTCTTAATGCTCTCGGCAACAACCGCAAATCCTTTGCCGGCCTCGCCTGCACGAGCCGCCTCAATTGAAGCATTTAACGCTAAGAGGTTTGTCTGGCTTGCAATACCGATGATTGCCTCTGCGGCGTTAGCGATCTCATCAACAACATTGGCCGTCTGACCTACGGATTCAGCCACCTCTGCAGCCATACTGCTTGTAAGTGTTCCTGCTTTCTTAACATCCTCTAACTGCTTCTTAACCTTCTCTGAAGTGGTAAATACCACCTTGCCATTCTCATTATTTGTCTCTGTTGAAGAAAGTACTGACTCAACCGACTGACCTATATTGACGGTAAGCTCTGACGTATTCTGAACATCCTGTGCCATTGAAGTAGCACCGTTGGCAATATCCTCAACTGCCTGATTGATATCCGCTGACATCTTCTGGCTGTCTGCCACACTCTGCTCGGTAGTTATTGCACCGTCATTAACGTCCTTTGCATAGTTGCTGACATCAATAAGAGCTGCCTGCATCTTAAGACGCATCTCATCTGCTGCTGTAGCTATCTCAGAGAATTCCTTGATCGGACTTGATCTATCTATATCGGTAATAAAGTCACCATCTGCCATGATGTTGATGCTGTGCTCAACACGTCCAATTCCGTTAGCCATTGCTTTAGCTGTCAAAACAACCAATACGATGACTACTACCATAATTATAAAGAACAGAATAATAAACGAAAGAACATTATGTTGTATATCCTTAGCCATCTTGCCATCTTCTTCATCTGCCCATGCTTCAACTATATCAGTCATGTCAGATAGATATCCTCTTGCTGTTTCAAACGACTCATCATAAGCATTCCAATCACCGTTATTAGAATCAAAATCATATCCATTAACCCAGACATCAAATGCTTCCTCGAATTCCGAAGCTAACTGTTCATATGTCTGCCCACCTTCGGTTTTCATTTCCTTATAAAGCTTATTCTGTGCCTTAGCCACATCGTTAGCCTCTTTAAAACGATCGAGCACCTGCTGCTTATTCTCATCATAATTAGCACGCTGTTCCTTCTTAAGATCATTATTCTTGACCCCGCGATAATTGTTATGATAGATAGTCGCTGCCAGATGAGCCTGATAGAAATCACGATCCGCATTGATAAGAGTTGTATTAATCTTATACAATGTATCATAATACATTCCCTCTGCGTCCTTATAAGTACTGCTTAACTTTGTACTGAAGAACAGGATACTTACGATCAGACATATCATCATCGGTGCCACCATCATTAGCTGTGATAACATAAAAGATAAATGTGCTTTCTCAAATATTTTTCTCATAACGCCCTCCGTAACTTATAATAATATCAAATACCCTATGAATAATTATACACACAATAAGCAAAATTGCAAGAAAAATGCTCTACTCAAACACTTAATCCTGTAAATATATAAAAATTAAAAAATTGTATTAAAAACAAAAAACCTACCTTTACACAACAATATGTGGTATGATATTCTATAATATATATTTTTAATACTTTGCTTTTGATCATACACAAACTATATGATTGTGAATGCATTTCAGATATAAAAGCATATTTACAAATACAATACTTATGATAAATGAATCGGGGACAATGAGCAAAAGAGAACTATACGCAAGAATACTTATAATTGAAGTGATCATTTTTTTTGTAATAGTAATATCGGGATCAATATACCACATTAAACTTAAGAAACAGATAAAAGGTGGTGCTGATAGCAGTACCGGCATTTCAGATATGGTCGGTTCCATTGGTTCACCGGACGCTTCATCCGGCGACGAAGAGGTAATAATGGCTTCTGCAGAAGCGTCAGCAGGAATCACCT
>OMSZ01000163.1 GCA_900313855.1 uncultured Eubacteriales bacterium | reverse complement strand
CTTGCGGCGCACGTCACTAATGGGTGAAAGTTCCTAATGTTGATTTATACTTAAAACTGACCCAGGTTTAACGGTCAGAATTTTGGGGTATATATATACCAGTTACAAGTCTCAACTAGAGAAATACATTTATAAGAAAAGAATACTGCGTGAGTGTATAGATAAAGCCGATTCGGATAACAAGAAAGATGTTTATAAGGAGGAATTGAATAATTTAGGATCATTTACAATTACTCCAACGATAATTCTTGTTTTGAATTTCAGTGGAATAACATGGAATAAAGAGAAATCTTTGATGGAATTAGTTGATGATAATAATCCATACAAAGAATATATGAGCAATTTCATGATAGAGGTTGTTGACATACACTTACTCAAGGCTGAGGATTATAAGAAATTTGAAAGTGATTTTGGTGCGGTTATCAGTTTTCTAAATGCTGATAATAAGGCCTTTTCGTAAATTGACAGACAATTGAAATATCCGCTGGAGTCACTTAAAATGATCAATGCTTATAAAAAGATTAACAATTATGATGAAGTAAAGGAGAAGCTATTTTTGAGTGCAAAGAAAGGAGAGGCGATTAATATGGGAAAGCTTGTTGATATTTTATGGGAAGAAGGTATGGCAGAGGGTATAGAGAAGGGTATAGAGAAAGGTATAGAGAAAGGTAAAGTAGTTGGTGGTAATCAAAAAATATATGAATTAGTACAGGAAGGCATCATAACTGTTGAGCAGGGGGCGGACAATCTCAATATTTCATGCGAGCAGTTAGAGGCTAATATGATTAATATGGGGTACAGTTTACCGGAATAAGAATAATTACAATACTACAGATTTATTAGCAAATAATTATTATTGAATGATTGAGGACAGGGCTTTTGCCTTGTCTACAGTCTGAAGCCGGGATCAGGTATCCCGGCTTTTCTTATATTCCTCAACAATCTTATCTATCGTTTCTCTTGAAAGCGGATAGTGAAATTCTCTGATTATCTTATCGGTATCGTATCCGTGGTCAACGAGATGTCGTATAGCACCTCCATAGTTGAAATCAGTGACAAAATTGCCGAGTGCTTCATTGAAAAAACTGTTTGCCATATGAGCAGCTCCTAATATAATAATAAAAGATTATTTTTTGTTGTTATCCTGTGGTGCGGCAGATGCCTGTGCTTGTGTCTGTGAATTATTCTGAGCAGCTTGTGAGTTCTGAGAGGCTTGCGGGTTCTTATCAGCCATCATAGCTTGAGCGTTCTGTACAGGCTGTGATGCCTTTGCTGCAAGTTCTTGAGCCTTCTTTTCTTTCTTCTCTTTCTTCTTGCGGGATGAACGCTTTATAAGTTTGATTATCACTAAAACGATGATAAATATTACAATAACTTCAGGAAGAACTAATATAAGGAAGAAGAGCAAACCTTCACCGATATCTAAGAAGCTGTGAAGTGACTGCTTGATCGTGTTCATTAGACGTCCACCGAAGGATTCTTGAGTTTCCTCTTTGTAGATTGATTCTGTAAGTGTAATATATACATAGCTGTATGCAACGTCTGTTTCAATCTGCGAACGGCGGCTCTTAAGCTGTGCGATCTTGATCTGAAGCTCGGTTATTTTGCTTTCTAATTCAAGAAGAGTGGATTCATCCTTGATAGTCTTAATTCTTTCGATATATCTTGCAAGCTCAGCCTCATATATCTCTAAAGCTTTCTCTGTATCACTATATTCCTGTGAAACATTCTGTGCGTTAGATGATTTGCTTGTAACTGTACCTATATCACCGAAGGAATCTAAGAAGGTATTGTAATTCTTAGAGGGGATACGAACAGTCAGGTTAGTTGTTTTACTTGAGCTGTATGATGAATCATTTTCGTTATAATTCTCGCTTTCGATGAAGCCCTGCATATCATTGATAAGGTTCTTTAACATATCATACGATTTGTCGAACTTGTCTGTGCGGATTGAAACATTGCAGGTATAGACAAGCATTTCCGCATTGATAACGTCCTTTTCCTTTGCGGATGTCTTTTTGTTCTCTGCATCTGAGAGAGCATCATCCGAATTCATTGTAGAGGATGCATCAGCGTAATCTGTTGTTTCTGCGGTTTCGTCATAATATTCCTCGGGTGCTGCTTCACCTGCGGCATATTCATAATCATCATAAGAATTTGAATTAAAGCCGGCACCGGCTGCAGCATTCTTATAGCTGCGGTCTGAAGTTTCGTAATCAGCCGATCTGGTAGCGGAACTTCCACATCCGGTTAATAACAGGCATAGTGCAAGGGAATAACAAAGTATTTTCTTCATAATAATTGCCTCCTTTTGTAAATGCTTAAAACTATATTATCACAAAACATTTTGTTTGTATATCATAATAGTGTTGGGTTTAGCCGAAAATGTTGCAATAATATATAAAAAAAAATATTTTTTTTGTTAAATGTGTGGTATAATAACAACACTTAACGAAGACGAGCAAAGCGAGGATGAGGTTAGTGTCAGTAATGCCAGTGGTATAATATGATCACTTAGCAAAGACGAGCAAAGTGAGGATGAGTTTAGTGCTAGTAATGGCGGGGGAGTCTGTATGAGAGATTATAATTATTATTTTGATAAGATAGCGGAAGCTTTATTAAAGGAATATACAAGAATTTATTACGTCAGTGCTGAAACAGATGAATACATATGGTATACAATTGATTCGGAAACACATTCTGTAAAGCTTAAGAAAGCCGGCGATAATTTTTTCAAGAATGTTGTGGAAAAATATATAGAAATTGTTTATGAAGATGATAAACACGTGATAATTGATGATCTGCAGAAGGACAAGCTCTTAAAGAGTATGAAAAGCGGTTCGGAGCAAACGATTCTTTACAGATTGATGATCAACGATCAGCCGGTGTATCATACATTAAGAGTAATACATGGTGTCAATGTT